>NZ_AP023368.1:3800000-3902500 GCF_014218355.1 Anaerocolumna chitinilytica | reverse complement strand
AAAGAGTGCGTAATAGCTCACTAGTCGAGAGGTCCTGCGCCGAAAATGTCCGGGGCTAAAACACGACACCGAAGCTGTGGATTGCAGTTGAACTGCAGTGGTAGAGGAGCATTCTTAAGACTGATGAAGCGGTACCGTAAGGAGCCGTGGAGGGATAAGAAGAGAGAATGCCGGAATGAGTAGCGAGATGAAAGTGAGAATCTTTCAGGCCGAATATCCAAGGTTTCCAGAGTAAAGCTGATCTGCTCTGGGTAAGTCGGGACCTAAGGCGAGGTCGAAAGACGTAGTCGATGGACAACAGGTTGAAATTCCTGTACCTTATAAAAACAGAACTGTGGGGACGCAGAGACGAAGTCAGAGCCGGGAGAGGAAGACCCGGTACAAGCGAGGTACCAGTGTGGCAGGAAAATCCGTCATGCAATGGGAAGACGTGATGTGGACCGAAATTTAAAGTAGGGAAGCTGATGAAGGCACTGCCAAGAAAAGCCGCTATTGCTTTTTATAAGCCCGTACCGTAAACCGACACAGGTGGATGAGGAGAGAATCCTAAGGCCGACGGGAGAAGCATTGTTAAGGAACTCGGCAAAATAACCCCGTAACTTCGGGAGAAGGGGTGCCTGTAGAAATACAGGCCGCAGAGAATTGGCCCAAGCAACTGTTTAGCAAAAACACAGGTCTATGCAAAACCGTAAGGTGAAGTATATGGGCTGACGCCTGCCCGGTGCTGGAAGGTTAAGGGGAGATGTTAGGAGCAATCCGAAGCGTTGAACTTAAGCCCCAGTAAACGGCGGCCGTAACTATAACGGTCCTAAGGTAGCGAAATTCCTTGTCGGGTAAGTTCCGACCCGCACGAAAGGCGTAATGATTTGGGCACTGTCTCGACAATGCACCCGGTGAAATTGAAGTACCAGTGAAGATGCTGGTTACCTGCGCCAGGACGGAAAGACCCCATGGAGCTTTACTCTAGCTTGATACTGGGATTCGGTATTGCATGCACAGGATAGGTGGGAGGCTATGAAGCGGTAACTCCGGTTGCCGTGGAGCCGATGTTGGGATACCACCCTTGCAGTATTGGGTTTCTAACATGCAGCCATTAGCTGGCTGGTGGACAATGTCAGGTGGGGAGTTTGACTGGGGCGGTCGCCTCCGAAAGGGTATCGGAGGCGCTCAAAGGTCCTCTCAGGATGGACGGAAACCATCCGAAGAGTGCAAAGGCATAAGAGGGCTTGACTGCGACACCGACGGGTGGAGCAGGTACGAAAGTAGGACTTAGTGATCCGGTGGTATAAAGTGGGATTGCCATCGCTCAACGGATAAAAGCTACCCTGGGGATAACAGGCTTATCACTCCCAAGAGTTCACATCGACGGAGTGGTTTGGCACCTCGATGTCGGCTCATCGCATCCTGGGGCTGTATTAGGTCCCAAGGGTTGGGCTGTTCGCCCATTAAAGCGGTACGCGAGCTGGGTTCAGAACGTCGTGAGACAGTTCGGTCCCTATCCGGCGCGGGCGTAGGATATTTGAGAGGAGCTGACCTTAGTACGAGAGGACCGGGTTGGACTGACCTCTGGTGTATCGGTTGCACTGCCAAGTGCACGGCCGAGTAGCCAAGTCGGGAAGGGATAAACGCTGAAGGCATCTAAGCGTGAAGCCCCCCTCAAGATGAGATATCCCATAGCATAAGCTAGTAAGACCCCTGGAAGACTACCAGGTGGATAGGTTAGAGGTGGAAGTGCAGTAATGCATGTAGCTGACTAATACTAATAGGTCGAGGGCTTGACCTAGAAATTAGATGAAATCAAGGAAATGTGTATGTTGAATCAATGGTATATAAGACTCTAAGTATCGTATAAGATATTTGGGGTCTTTTTTATATGTGTAATTGTTTATTGGATTTGTATAATAAGTTTGAAATTTGTAGAATTATATACTATAATATTAATAATTAAAGAAAAATATTTCGTCCATGCTATTTAAGGGAAGATGCAAAGGGAGGATAAATATGGAAAATGGTGTATTATTAGAAAGCGGAACGAATGAATTGGAAATATTAGAATTTAAGATTGGTGAGAATTTTTATGGAATAAATGTGGCAAAGGTAAGAGAAATACTGCCTTATCAGAAACCTACACCCATTCCTAATGCGCATCCCTATATAGAAGGTATCTTTATGCCCAGAGAAGATATCATAACATTAATTAACTTATCAAAAGCACTTCATGTGACCGAGAACAATGATAGTTTTGGGCATATGAATATTGTGACTAATTTTAATAAGTCGAATATTGCGTTTCATGTCGACGGTGTTGTTGGAATACATCGTGTTTCCTGGGAAGATATCAATAAACCTGATAAAACGATAAATGCATCAGCTACCGGTATTTTAAAGTTGAACAATAAATTAATTGTAATATTGGATTTTGAAAGAATAATAACGGATATAAATCCTGAGACTGGTCTTAAAATGTCTGATTTAAGCCATTTGCATAATAGGATAAATAATAACATGCCTATTCTAATTGCTGAGGATTCTCCTATGTTAAGCAAATTAATCAGAGATTTCCTTGAAAAGGCAGGTTATACTAACTTGATAATGACTGAAAATGGTGCTGAAGCATGGGAAATCATACAGAAATTTACCAATGAAGGTACTGTCTTTGATAAAATAAAATGCGTCATAACTGATATTGAAATGCCTCAAATGGATGGGCATCATTTAACTAAGCTGATTAAATCTGATAAAGAGTTAAAAGCGATACCTGTAATAATTTTTTCATCATTAATCAATGCAGAGATGAGAATAAAAGGTAAGTCAATCGGAGCGGATGCTCAGATAACAAAACCTGAGATTGGTACTTTAATTGAAGTAATGGATAGTCTGGTAAATGCATAAGTGGGGTTTAGAAAGGTACGGTTATTGCCGATATCTTATATATGAGTAATTATTATTGCTTTGTAAAATACGCAATAGAAAAGATAGTAAGAGAAAGGCTATAAACCATATGATGGATGAGAAAGATATATTTAACAATAATGGGGATACCAAAGATAATAATTTGAGACGGGATGATATCTATAGTCGCTTAGATGAATCTTCTGATATGGAGGATGCTGATGAAGATCTTTTAGCTTTATTAGATATGATATCAGCTCAGGATGAAAAGCAAAAAAGTGATATAAGTGGTGTACAGAATTCAGTTAATACATCCAGAAAGGATGATACACCGGCGGAAGTGACAAACGATATTTTCTCAATTGATGATTTTACCTTGGAGAATGAGGAGAGACAGCAAGAGGAAATACAACACGAAGAAAGCTTTCAGCAGGAAGAGGCAGTCGATAGCTTTGTGGCTGAACAGATACTTGAAGTAGATCAAAAAGCTTCTGCTCCTAAATTGAAGAGCCCGGATAATCTCGGAGATATTTTTTCAGATGCACTTAGTGCGATGGATAGTCTTGAAGATGTTAATGATGAACTGCTAGGAGACGTTAAAGCAGCACCTGAAAAGAAATTAGGTTTTTTTCAGAAATTATTATCGAGATTCAGCAAAAAAGATAAGAAAGAAGAAAAGAATAATTCTAATAAAAAAGCCTCAGAAAGTAAAGGTAAGGAAGAGGATAAAAAGCAGAATAAAAAGGAAAGTAAAAATACGAAAGCAGAAAAGGCCAAAAACAATGCTGGTAAAACGGCAAAGGCTAAGCCAAGTAAAAATACTAAAGATAAGAAAAAGGCTGCTGAAGATTCACTTACTGAGGAAGAAAAGCTAAAGTTAGCCAAGAAAAAGGAAGATAAAGCTAAAAAGGCTGCAGTAAAAGCAGAGAAGAAAAAAGCAGCAGATGCTAAGAAAAGTGAAAAAAAGAAAGCAGCAGCTGATAAGGCAGCAATAAAGAAACAAAAGAAGCAGGAAAAGAAAGACCTGACCCCGCCGGATCCTGATGACAATATTAAGCTTAATCCCCTTGGAGTTGTATTTATTCTTACCTTTTTTATATTGATTGCAGGAGTAATTATTGTAGGTACGAAAACCTATTCCTATGGACTTGATGTAAGAACTGCCAGTATTGAGTATTCAAGAGGAAGATATACGGAAGCTTATTATAGTATATATGGCATCAGTGTTAAGAAACAGGATTACAAGACTTATGATAAAATAATGACTACCATGTATGTGAATAAAGAATTAAATTCTTATTATAATTATATGGAAGTCAGCAAATATTCGGAAGCTTTAGATTCGCTTCTCAAAGGATTAGACCGTTATGATATACATATCGCTCATGCAAAAGAACTTGGTATTGAGAAAAATCTGAAAACTATTAAGAAACAGATATTAAAGGAATTAAAGGATACGTATGGACTTACTGAAAAGCAGGCGGATGCTATAAATGCTATAGAAGACCGTGCAAAGTATAGTGTAAAGGTTATCAATATCGCAAGTGAAAAAGAAAAAGAGAAAGAGCTAAGCAAAAAGTAAAAGGGTTAGAGGTTCGTAAATTACGAGAAAAGTAATATAAGAAAAAAGCAATATAAGAGAAAATGCAGTTGTAAGAATGGTAAAATGCTTACAACTGCATTTTAATTATGTATAATGTTTGAAGCAATTAAATAACACCAGCACTTAGTTGCATAAAGTTTCTTTTTGACTTGTTTTTATAAATAACCTATTATACAATAAGGATGTAAACAGTACTTGTAATGTAAACAGTACTTGTAATGTAAACAGTACTTGTAATATAAGCAGTACTTGTAATATAAGCAGTACTTATGATATAAGCAGTACTTATCATATAAATACTTATAATATCATTACAAATAAATAGGAAGAAGTTAGAGTATTTATATATATCTCCAATATGAATATATAAATTAAGTAAAAATTAAGATGCCACATAAAAGGAAGAAGTTAGAGTATTTATATATATCTCCAATATGAATATATAAATTAAGTAAAAATTGAGATGCCACATAAGGGAACGAAGTGGGATGACATTTCAGGAAGGACAGTACATGATAGCGATAATTGATTATGATGCAGGAAATCTAAAGAGTGTTGAGAAGGCTTTAAACTTTCTGGGAGAAGATACAATAGTAACCAGAGACCGAGCAGAAATATTGTCCGCAGATAAAGTGATTTTGCCTGGTGTTGGGGCCTTTGGAGAGGCTATGAAAAGACTTGAGAACTACCGGCTGATTGAAGTAATTCAGGAAGTAACAGACAGTGGGAAACCTTTTCTTGGTATTTGCCTTGGACTTCAACTTATGTTTGAATCCAGCGATGAAGCGCCAGGTGTTGCAGGTCTTGGTATTTTAAGAGGCAGAATACTTCGAATACCGGATAACGGAGAATTAAAGATTCCTCACATGGGATGGAACTCCCTCCAATTTATGAAGGATACCAGGCTATTCTCATCCATTCCTGAAGGCTCCTATGTCTATTTTGTTCATTCCTATTACCTAGAGGCTGAAAAGGAAGAGGAAGTTGCAGCCGTGACGGAATATGGAATTACTATACATGCAGCTGTGGAAAAGAATAATATCTATGCCTGTCAGTTTCATCCGGAGAAAAGCGGAGAAATTGGGCTTAAAATATTAAAGAATTTTGCTGAAATTTAGGAGGCAGGTAATGTTTACGAAAAGAATTATACCATGTCTGGATGTCCATAACGGACGTGTTGTGAAAGGAATAAATTTTGTTAATTTAAGAGATGCCGGCGATCCTGTTGAAGTCGGTAAAGAATATGATAAAGCAGGCGCAGATGAACTGGTATTCTTAGATATAACAGCTTCTTCTGATGCAAGAGCTATTAAGCTTGAGATGGTAAGAAGAGTAGCTGAGACCGTTTTTATACCATTTACAGTAGGTGGTGGGATCAGAACGATTGAGGACTTCAAAGTTATATTAAGAGAAGGTGCGGATAAGATTGCTGTAAATACGGCTGCTATTTTAAATCCTGAATTAATATCTGAAGCAGCGGATAAGTTCGGGCGTCAGTGTGTGGTAGTTGCAATTGATGCCAAAAAAAGAGAAGATGGTTCAGGTTGGAATATCTATAAAAACGGCGGTCGTGTAGATATGGGAATAGATGCAATTGAATGGGCTATGAAGGCAGACAAGCTTGGTGCCGGTGAGATTTTGATTACCAGTATGGACTGTGATGGGACTAAGGATGGTTATGATCTGGAGCTTACCAGGATGATTTCTGAAAATGTATCGATACCGGTTATTGCTTCTGGCGGCGCAGGTAAGAAGGAGCATTTTTTGGATGCATTCACAAAAGGGAAAGCGGATGCAGTGCTTGCAGCCTCTCTTTTTCATTATAAAGAACTTGAAATCAGAGAGCTAAAGGATTATCTTAGAAGTAACGGAGTTAGTGTAAATTATAGAAAAGAATTAATTTTATAAGCCTATGACAGTAAAGGCCGCGGTTAAAGCCGCGGTCATTAAACAGGCATAGCAGTTGAGTAAGAAAGGATTATTTGATATGAGTGCTATTACAAATGATTGGCTGGAAGCGATAGGAGATGAGTTTCGCAAGCCCTATTATTCAAAATTATATCGTTTTATTAAAGAGGAATATAGTAACTATGTGGTGTATCCTAATACCGATGATATATTTAATGCCTTCCATTTGACACCGCTGAATGAAGTTAAGGTGGTTATAATTGGACAGGATCCTTATCATAATGTTGGACAGGCACATGGATTGTGTTTCTCTGTAAAACCGGAGGTAGAGATTCCTCCTTCTCTCTTGAATATTTATAAGGAATTGAATGAGGATTTAGGACTTCGGATTCCCAACAACGGTTACTTGGTAAGTTGGGCTAAACAAGGAGTCCTTCTCTTAAATACTGTTCTGACCGTACGGGCACATCAGGCTAATTCCCATCAGGGACACGGTTGGGAAGAATTTACCGATGCTGTGATACATGCGGTGAATGCCATCGATAGACCCATAGTATTTTTATTATGGGGAAGACCTGCCGGACTTAAGAGACCGATGCTAACAAATCCCAAGCATCTTATTTTAGAGGCACCACATCCAAGTCCTCTGTCAGCCTATAGGGGATTCTTTGGCTGTAAACACTTTAGTAAGACAAATGAATTTCTAAAGGCTAACGGACTTACCCCTATTGACTGGCAGATTGAGGATGTTTAAAGTAAGCTTTAAATACATAATTATTTCGATAGTTTAGATACTGAATTCTCTTCTTTCATAGAAACGATAGGTAAATACTGCGAATGCAGCACTTAGGAGAAGAGAGAGTAATACAATTAGAAGATTTAATCCATCTTTATCCAAAATTCTTCCGTAATCAAAGTATTTAAAGGGAGATAGGATATTAAATACATTCAGTTTACTGGTGAAGTCAGTTAATCTGGCTATAAAGTAGGCAGCAAGCAGTATACTGGTAACAATTCCGGATGAAGCTTTTGGCTTTTTAAGCAAAGAAGCAAATAAGGTGCCAAGGGTAAAGAAAATGAGTTGAACAAGGAATTGACTGACCATAAATAGTAATATTGTCATATGAATATCCTTTCCACCTTTAAAATTGTCTACTGCGAGGATGGAAGATATTAATGTCACTAAATTAACGATAATCAGATTTGTAATTGCAGCAGCATATTTAGCTGTCAGTATGGCCCTTCTGGAGATTGGTTTAGCCATAAGGAATTCTGTGGTTTTATCTCTTTCTTCTTTGGATATGATACCACAGCCTAGAAGTGCCGCATGAATAGCTACGGTAAGGCAGATATAAACGAATAACAGGGCGTAGAAGCCATCAATTGCAGTTACATTAAAGTCTGAAAAACCTAACAATGCCTTGACAGAATGAGGCATTTGGTTAAATACCTCATTGTTATTACCGGAAGTATAGGCGCTGAATTTGCCCATTCCGCTGATTACAAGCAGAAAAATACAGATGCTCCATATCAATAGAGCTTTACTATTTGCTTTTAGCTCGCGAAAGAAAACATTCATAATTACCTCTTTTCTGAATATAAAAGTAAGATTATATTCTTTTCAATAGTTAATATTCATTACTTACGTTACTGCTTGTTAGCTGACAGCGTGAATGTCTTTTTTATTATATATGATATAGCTTACAGCTATTGATAAAACAGATACAGTCAATCCAGTTAGAAGATAAGATATTTCATATCTTCCGTGAGTAATGATATAAATGATGTCAAAATACTTAAATGGTGAAAAATAACGTACAATATCTGCATCATCTCCGGTGGCAAGCAATGAACCAATCATATAAAGACCAAATACAACGCCTAAAGACAGCGGCAGTACATTTTTTAATGTTTTAAAAAATACTGAGATTACCAAACCCAGAGAAAAGAATATTATCTGGATAAATAACAGAATAACATTTACCATTAGAAATAATTTGAAATCCAGGCTCTCAGTTTTTACTGCATTCGCGAGGAGAAAGGATGCAAGAAAAAACACCACATTTGTGAACACTAACGAGGTAAAGGAAGCTAAAAGCTTGTAGGTTGTTATGGACGTTCTTGATATAGGTTTTACGAGGAGAAAGTCCGCAGTTCTCTCTCTGGATTCCTTTGACAGCATGGATAACCCAAGATTCATAGCCTGAATGGAACCTCCTAATAGGATAAAAGCAAAAATCATGGAGTAAAATCCAAGAAGAGTTGAGATGTAGTCAAGCTGTATACCGAGCATATCTCTGACGGCCTGGGGGTAACCGCTGAGAAGATTTTTAAAATCTGTAGCATCTTTTGCAATACTTGGATACAGGGATAAATAAAGGGCCGCCAGTGCAAACAGGGAACAAGTCCATATGATGGTGTTCTTTCGCAGGCTTTTTAATTCAAAGCGATAGATATTCATAGCACTTAATCCTCCTTTGCGTAGTAATGTAAAAAGATTTCTTCCAAGTCCGGCTCGGTAATAGAGATATTTCGCAAGTCAATTTCTGATACTTTCTTCAGAATTTCATTAATATTCCCCTTGAATATAAAGTCTGCATTTCCCTGCTCCAGCTTTAGAGCACTGATTCCGGGTACATTAAAAACAGCATCTGAAATTTTTGCTTTGGATTCTAAGTGTATTTTCTTGTAACTGTTTTCTGAAAGGGTGCTCATTTTCTCCAGTTTTATAATTCTGCCTTCTTTTATAAATGCAACACGAGTACACATTCTTTGAACTTCACTCAGAATATGGGAGGAGAAGAATACGGTAGCTCCTTTTTTATTTTCATTTTCAATTAATTCAAAGAATTTTTGCTGCATCAGAGGGTCAAGGCCGCTGGTGGGCTCATCCAGTATTATGAGTTTGGGCTCATGAAGAAGTCCTTGTACGATACCTACTTTTTTCTTATTACCAAAGGAAAGGTCCTCTATTTTTTTCTTTAAGTCCAGATCCATAACTTCAGCAAGCTCTTTAATTCGAGTTGTACAATCTTTTCCATAAAAGCTGGCTGAATATTTCAAGAGGTCAATAACCTTCATATTATCATAATAAAACACTTCAGAGGGCAGATAACCAAGTTCTTTTCTAACACTGGGGTCTTCGATGCAGTTCTTGCCAAAAATTGTGGCAGTACCTCCAGTAGGATGAATAAGACCAAGAAGTGTACGGATGGTTGTGGATTTTCCGGCACCGTTAGGCCCGATAAAACCAAAGACTTCACCCTGTTCTACTGATAGGGTAACATCTGTAATTCCTCTGGAACTTCCATAGCTTTTAGTCAGATTTTTAATTTCAATAACGTTCATAATAGTTCCTCCCACATTTCATTTTAATTTATATAACAGTCGGATAGAAGTTGCTGTCACTGACTTGCATCTATCTGTACAAGGCAGCAGACTGACCGTTTACGGAGTTTTATATAAGTTTTCTTTTAATAAGTCTAAGCATTTGTAGAATTCTTTACACATCGTATCAAGATCAAATTCTCCCTTGAGATTTAAATCGTTGCTGAAACCCTCAGCCATCCATACCAACATTTTCATAACCAGATTCACATCAATATTCTCTTTGAATTTGGATGTGTCAAGATCGTCTAAAGCAAGATGGTTTCTGAATTCTTCCCCTTCTGCCAGCATAACCTCAATATCCTTTCTGACTTCCTCATCTGTTTCAAAGTAAATGCTAGTCAGGAAAGCAAGAATAGCCGTATGTTTTTTCATAGCAGCTATTTTAATATCGGAAGCTAAAGTAATGCGCTCAAAAAAGTCAGTTATGTTACGATTAAAATTTTCATTAATTTCATTTGTGATAATACTGTAGCATAACCGTATTAAGTACAAATATAATTCTTTTTTTGTGCCGAAATAATGAAAAACCATCGCTTTAGAGATACCGGCTTTTGTGGCAATATCGCTAATGGAAGCTTTTTTGTAGCCATTAGTGGCAAAAATTTTAAGTGCGGCGTCTATGATAGTGTTTTGTTTTTCATCTGGCAGATTTTCGAACTTTTCCAAAAGTTCACCTCCTGTTAACAGCATAAACCGAATCGGTCGATGTTATTATAACTCCATCGACCGATTCGGTCAATAGAAATATAAAATATATTTAACTTGACAAACTGAAAAAACCTTCCTATAATGTATACAATTTAATAAGTCTTAAAAGCTATGATAAGAAGAAGTAATAATCGGTAATCCAAACAGAAAGCAGCCGGTAGATGAGAGGCGCATGGCAGTCTGATTATGAATACATCTTTGAGCCGCGCACCGAACAATATAAGTAGGCTGCGACGTAACCTGCACACGTTATAGTGCTAGAGTATAACCCACTTAAAGTGGAGTACTTGAAGAGGTAAGCAATGTGAATTGTTTATAAAGAAATGGT
The DNA here is from genome assembly GCF_014218355.1 of Anaerocolumna chitinilytica. Taxonomy (NCBI): domain Bacteria; kingdom Bacillati; phylum Bacillota; class Clostridia; order Lachnospirales; family Lachnospiraceae; genus Anaerocolumna; species Anaerocolumna chitinilytica. The sequence goes on along the minus strand of NZ_AP023368.1, from coordinate 3,891,671 downwards.
GGTAACACGGAGTATATGCTCTCGTCCTTTCGTAAGAAGGATGAGAGCTTTTTTAATTTTGTAAATCAAATTGCTTTGGCTAAGAAGTTACTTAATATAACAAAGCTAAAGTATTATGGGATTTATGATTTTAAATATTACTTATCCTCTAACGTGTAATTAAAGGATGCTTAAATAAACTCTTGAACCATACAAGCTTATCTCAAAATCATTCACGAGATCTCAAAAGATATGGGACTTAACAGACATGGACTCCATGACGGTATGGAGTCAACAGGCGTGGAAACTAGGATGAGACGAAGCGCAGCCAGACGTGGAATCGGGATGAGACGAAGCGCAGCCAGACGAGAAATCCAGGATGAGACGAAGCGCAGTCAGACGTAGAACCCAGGATGAGACGAAGCGCAGCCAGACGAGGAATCCAGGATGAGATAGAGCTCAGTTAGGCGTGGAATACTGGATGACACAATCTCAGCAGACGTAGACTCCAAGAAGAGACAGAGCTCAGCAGATGCTTGATTTCAAGAATGGATGGAGTTCAAGTGATACATGGCCAATGTAAAACATGAGGTCTAGTGGAAGATAGGAAACTTAAAAAATGAGAAAGGACTGAAAGTAATGAAATCCGTAGAAGAGCAGATGAAGATAATTGCTAAGGGGGCAAAGGAAATCGTTGGAGAGGAGGAATTAAGAAACAAGCTTGCAAGAGCGGTTACAGAAGAAAGAGGGCTTATTATCAAGTTAGGACTTGATCCAAGTGCGCCGGATATTCATTTAGGGCACAGTGTTGTGTTGCGTAAAATCAGGCAAATGCAGGAACTAGGTCATAGAGCAGTTATTGTTATTGGTGATTTTACAGGGAAAATTGGAGATCCAACCGGTAAATCAAAAGGAAGAGTTGCCCTTAGTGATGAGCAGGTAAAAGAGAATGCAAAAACCTATACCGATCAGATTTTTGAAATTGTAGATAAGGAGAAGACGGAGGTCGTATTTAACAGCAGCTGGCTTAAGAAGTTGGATTTTGAAGAGGTTATACGATTAGCGGCTTCCGTAACCGTAGCAAGAATTCTGGAAAGAGATGATTTTTCCGAAAGATACAAGAACAATGTACCCATTGGTTTACATGAATTCTTTTATCCTCTTATGCAGGCTTATGATTCAGTTGCTCTGAAAGCAGATATCGAGATTGGAGGAACAGATCAAACATTTAATATTCTCATGGGAAGAAGTCTTCAGAAATGGATGGGGCTGGAACCTCAGGCAGCAGTATTTATGCCAATCTTAGAGGGATTAGATGGAGTGGAGAAGATGAGTAAGAGCCTTGGTAATTATATTGGTATTCATGAACCAGCCAGTATAATGTTTAAAAAGGTAATGGAAGTCCAGGATTCTCTCATTATCAGATACTACGAACTTGTAACCGATGAACATCCAGATAAGGTGATAGAAATAAAAAAAGAACTGGAGAAAGGGAAGAATCCCCGAGATGTCAAATATGAGTTAGCCAGAATTATTACAAGCTTATACCACAAAGAAGAAGTTGAGGAAGCCGAGAAATACTACCGGGAGGCTTTTATAAACAAAGGGATACCAGAGGATATACCGGAGCTTATAATAGATCTGGAGAAGGATAATCTCGCAGGGATTATCCCAAGATTAACGGAGGAAAAATATATTAGCAGCGGAAGTGACTTTAGGAGACTGCTTGCACAGGGCGGGATATCTCTTAACGGGGAAGTGCTTACTCAAGGAGATTTGGACCAGGTCTTAATATGCGGTGATGTATTAAAAATTGGAAAAAAGAAGTTTGCCAGAATCATTAAGTAGCTATGAGAAACTTCTATCTAAAGTGGTTAGATAATACCATGAGTTTATTTATAATAAGGTTCAGTTATTGAAACAAGACATAGTTATGAAACAGGACCATAATTATGAAGCAGGGCTATAATCCTAAAATAGAACCATAATAAAAGAGAAGCTATCTGTATCTTTTAAATTGATATACCAGATAGCTTCTCTTTATATAGTTTTATAGTCAGTGTTACAATACTGCAGTATTACATTCCTGTCTCCAAGCTGGTCTTTGAGGTAACAGGAAGGGTATGGTAGCTGTCCTTTACATCCATTGCATGAAGCTGTTGTTTATCCATATTTTTCACAGCGGTTGCCAGCATAAGCTTAATTCTGTTTAATTGGTTTACTTCACTGGCACCGGGATCATAATCTACAGCCACAATGTTAGAGTCAGGATATCTTAAGCGAAGTTCCTTGATAACACCTTTGCCTACAATATGATTAGGCAGGCAGGCAAAAGGTTGGGTACACACAATGTTGCTTACGCCGGAGTGTATTAATTCAACCATTTCACCGGTTAAGAACCATCCCTCGCCAGTCTGATTACCCACGGATACTATAGGTGATGCATAGTCAGCAAGGGTCTTAATGGGAACCGGTGGGGTAAATCGTTTACTCTTTTCAAAGGCAACTTTTGCTTCCTTTCTGCAGAGCTCCAACGCTTGAATTAAGACATTGCTTATTCTTGCTGAGGATTTTTTAAAGCCTAAATATTCAGCTTTAAAACTAGCGTTGTGGAAGGAATACATAAAGAAGTCCAATAAATCAGGAACCACTGCTTCAGCTCCTTCAGCCTCCAGGAGTTCGACTAGATAATTATTGGCGGCAGGAAGGAATTTTACCAGAATCTCACCAACAATACCGACTCTTGGTTTCTTGATATCTTTTAAAGGCAGATTGTCAAAATCCTCAATTATTCCTCTGATATTCTTCTTGAATTCTCCCCACTTGGCATTTGTAACTGAAGCCTTGCACTTCTCATTCCATTTCTGGTGGAGGGCATTTGCAGAGCCGGAAACCTCTTCATAAGGTCTTGTTCGGTAGAGGACTCTCATGAACACATCTCCGTATACCAAGGCCTGAATAGCACTCATAATCAGCTTAGGTGTGTACTTCATACCGGGATTCTTTTCGATTCCGGTAGCACTTAAGGAGATAACCGGAATCTGGCTCATACCGGCTTTTTCAAGGGCTCTTCGGATAAAGTTAATATAGTTTGTGGCACGGCAGCCGCCGCCTGTTTGAGTAATCATAACAGCAACTTTATTTAGATTATATTTTCCTGAAAGCAGAGCATCCATAATCTGTCCGACTACCATTAGGGATGGGTAGCAGGCATCGTTATTCACATATTTTAAGCCTACGTCTACGGCTGAACGGTTATCATTGGGCAGAATCTCCACATTATAACCTCCGGACTTTAAGGCACTCTGCAGGATGTCAAAGTGAATAGGAGACATTTGAGGGCAGAGCAGGGTGTAATCCTTACGCATTTCCTCCGTAAATACAACTCTGTTGTGTGCATCGGATACAATGGGAACTTCACAGGAAGTCTTCTTTCTATCCCTGTCTCTGACAGCAGAAAGGAGAGAGCGGATACGTATCCTAGCAGCACCTAAATTATTTACTTCATCTATCTTCAAAACGGTATAAACCTTACCGGATTTGGTTAGAATATCATTAACCATATCTGTGGTTACAGCATCCAGACCGCAGCCAAAAGAATTCAACTGAATTAGTTCAAGATTCGGCATGGTTTTGGTATAAGATGCAGCAGCATAGAGTCTGGAGTGGTACATCCATTGATCAACTGCTACAAGTGGTCTGTCAACTTTACCTAAATGGGAAATGGAATCTTCAGTTAATACAGCCACACCATAAGAATTAATCAGCTCAGGGATACCATGATTGATTTCGGGATCGATATGGTAAGGCCGGCCGGCTAGGACTATACCTTTTCTACCGGTTTCAACCAGATAGGCAAGGGTCTCTTCACCTTTCCTCTTGATGTCTTCCCTTTTCGCTTCAAGTTCAGCCCAAGCTTTGTGAGCAGCAGCTTTTACTTCCTTAGAGGAAGCATCATTTATGCCTTTCATAACTGCAACCAGACGAGTGGTCAGAATTTCTTCATTTTCAAAGGACATAAATGGATTTTCATAACGTATATTACCGCTTCTAAGCTCTTCCACATTGTTTTTGATGTTTTCACTGTAGGAAGCTACTATGGGGCAATTGTAATGGTTATTGGCACCTGGTACTTCACAGCGTTCATAAGGCACGCTTGGATAGAATATAAAGTCAATACCCTGTTTGATAAGCCACATGATATGCCCATGGGCAAGCTTTGCAGGATAGCATTCGGATTCACTTGGAATGGATTCAATACCCATCTCGTATATTTTTCTGGTGGATTCGGGTGAAAGTATAACCCGGTAGCCAAGTTCTGTAAAGAAGGTATACCAGAAAGGGTAGTTTTCATACATATTAAGTACTCTCGGAATTCCTATGGTACCTCTTTTTGCTTTGTCTTCTGACAGAGGTTCATAGGAGAAGAGGGCTTTTAATTTGTAATCAAATAGGTTAGGTACATTTTCAGCATTTTTAACTTTGCCAAGGCCTTTTTCACAGCGATTACCGCTGATAAATTGTCTTCCCCCATTAAAACGGTTGATAGTAAGGCGGCAGTTGTTGGTACATTGTTTACATCTTCCCATGGAGGATTCTATGGTTAACCCATTGATATCTTCAAGGGACAGGAGAGTAGTTTCTTCGCCCTGATAATGCTCTCTGGCAATCAGAGCTGCTCCGAAGGCACCCATTATACCTGAGATATCCGGTCTAACTGCTTCACAGCCGGTAAGTAGTTCAAAGCTTCTTAAAACAGCTTCGTTATAAAAAGTACCGCCCTGAACAACGACATGTTCGCCCAGGTCCTTTGGATCTGTTATTTTTATAACCTTAAAAATTGCATTCTTAATAACGGAGTATGCTAACCCGGAAGAGATATCTGCAACCTGTGCACCTTCCTTTTGGGCCTGCTTAACCTTGGAATTCATAAATACCGTACATCTGGAGCCTAAGTCCACAGGATTCTTAGCAAAAAGAGCTACATTCGCAAAATCAGCAACTTCATAATTTAAAGACTTCGCAAAGGTTTCGATAAAGGAACCGCAGCCGGAGGAGCAAGCTTCATTTAACTGTACACTGTCAACGGTTTGATTTTTAATCTTAATGCACTTCATATCCTGACCGCCGATATCCAGGATACAATCTACTTTTGGTTCAAAAAAGGCAGCTGCATAGTAATGGGCAACGGTTTCAACTTCTCCTTCATCCAGCATGAGAGCTGATTTTAAGAGAGCTTCACCATAACCGGTAGAGCAGGAGCGAACAATCTTAGCATCCTCTGGCAGCAGAGAATAGATTTCTTTTACTGACTTTATTGCAGTCTTTAAAGGGCTCCCGTTGTTATTACTGTAGAAAGAATATAGAAGTTCGCCATTTTCGCCGACAAGGGCAATCTTTGTTGTGGTAGACCCTGCATCAATGCCCAGATAACAATTGCCGCTATAAGTTTTCAGGTCACCTTTTTTAACAGCTTGTCTTGAATGGCGTTCCTTAAAAGTATCATATTCATTTTGATCTTTGAAGAGGGGAGTCATGCGGTTTACTTCAAAATCCATGGTGATTCCCTCTGCTAATTTTTGAATAACATCATCTACAGCGATTATGGTATCATATTTGCTGTTCATAGCAGCACCTATGGCAGCAAATAAATGAGAGTGTTCAGGAGCTATAATACTTTCATCTGTAAGGTTAAGGGTACGGATAAAGGCATTTTTCAATTCCGTCAGGAAATGAAGAGGTCCACCAAGAAAGGCAACATTTCCTCGAATCGGTTTACCACAGGCAAGACCGCTGATTGTCTGATTTACAACTGCCTGAAAAATAGAAGCAGATAAATCGGGCTTTGTAGCACCTTCATTAATTAAGGGTTGAATATCTGACTTTGCGAACACACCGCATCTGGCAGCTATGGGATAGATTGCCTTATACTCTTTCGCATATTCGTTGAGCCCGGATGCATCGGTATTAAGCAGGGTGGCCATCTGGTCAATAAAAGAGCCGGTACCCCCGGCACAGATTCCGTTCATCCTTTGCTCGATTCCGCCTGTAAAATATATAATTTTAGCATCTTCGCCGCCAAGCTCGATAGCTACGTCTGTTTTAGGAGCATAATCCTGCAGGGAAGTAGATACAGCGACAACCTCCTGCACGAATGGAATACCAAGATGTTTTGAAATGGTAAGACCACCGGAACCGGTTATTACTGGTGCTATTTTTATATTACCTAATTGCTCCTTTGCGTTTCCGAGCAGCTTCGCCAGTGTTTCCTGAATATTTGCGAAATGTCTTTCATACTCAGAGTAAAGGATTTTATTTTCTGTATTTAATACCGCAATTTTAACGGTAGTAGAGCCAATATCGATTCCCAAAGTGTATGGTTTTTTATAATCGCTCAAACGGTTTACCTCCTTACAAGAATTGTAACACTATAATATATGAGAGGAATAATAAATGATTACAACTCATACTTTTGTATGCATATTTTAACCTGTAACCCGCAGTACGCCCAACGCGGGGGAATATTGCCAGCGGAAATTAATTATTTTACTTCCATATTATAGCGTAATTCCGATAACCTATATTATACGACACAAAAATGGGAAGTTCAACACCGGAATTTAACTGTTACCTTATATTTGGAAATATATAGAACGATGAACATGGTATAAAGGAATATTTGGAACAATGACAGCTCCTTGATAATATAATATAGGGAAACGAAACATAAGCACACTCTAACCTGCTGTTAATATACAGACAATCAGGTATAGAAGGTGGAAGGATGGTAAATGAACTTTCAGGAATATCGATGCAGGAATTATGTAATCGGAAACGGGGATACCCTCTATAGCATCAGTAGGGAATACAATGTTCCGCTGCCCTTGATTTTAAGACTGAATCCCTTTGTGGATATATATAATCTTCAGGTTGGAGATGAAATCTGTATTCCGGTTATTGAAGGAGCAAGTCAGGATCAGGTAAGCGAGTATGTGGTAGCAGAAGGAGACTCTGTACAGACGGTTCTGGATAAGTACGCCATTGATATGGAGGATTTGATTCGGAATAACAGTCTGAGTGCTATGATGCTTCTCCCGGGGATTAAGCTTAACATTCCAAATAACAATGATTAAGCGGTCGGTTTATCTGTAATAAGGCGGGCTGCTTCGAAACGTTTATACAGAAGGAAGAGCAGCCCCACAATTTTCCGAAAATTTTCACGATTTTTTTAAAGATTTTTATTTGACATTAAATATGATAAAACATATAATGTAGTGGACACCAAATGACGATAAAAAAAGATGCCAATGGTATCAATTATGAAGAAAGGACGTATACACCGTATGGAAGCGGGACCCAGTTGTGAGTATCGACGATTAAAACAAAATAACGCACTGTACGGGGCAGTTTAGGTCTGAAACTTCTTCTGCTTTGCCGTGCAGTAGAAGGAGTGAATCATGATAGAGATTTTAAAGACATTTGAGGACGGAACACATTATCTTGATGCTATTGAGGCAGGATGCTGGGTGGTTATGACAGACCCCTCGGCTACAGAATTACTTGAAATATCTGAACGCTGCCACATTGATATTGACCATTTAAGAGCTCCTTTGGATGAAGAGGAACGCTCAAGAATTGAAGTAGAGGATGATTATACCCTGATTTTAGTGGACATCCCTACGATGGAAGAAAGAAATGATAAGGACAGGTATGTTACGATACCACTTGCTATAATTGTGGCAAAAGACCTGATTGTTACAGTCTGCCTGGAAGAGACCAAGGTTTTAAAAGGTTTTATGGATGGCAGAGTAAGAGATTTCTACACATATAAGAAGACAAGATTTATCTTGCAGATTCTTTATAAAAATGCCACGGTATTCTTACAGTACTTACGTATTATTGACAGAAGAAGTGAACAGATAGAACATAAATTACACATATCAACAAAGAACAGTGAACTGATTGACCTTTTGGAGCTGGAAAAGAGCCTTGTATACTTTACCACATCACTAAGGGCCAATGAAGTGGTACTGGAGAAGATGTTGAAGATTGATAGTATTAAACAATATCCAGAGGATACAGAACTCCTTGAGGATGTTATTATCGAAAATAAACAGGCCATTGAGATGGCTAATATATACAGCGGAATCTTAAGCGGAACAATGGATGCTTTTGCCTCTGTTATATCAAATAATTTAAATATTGTTATGAAGTTTTTAGCTACCGTTACTATTGTTATGTCTATTCCTACCATGATAGCAAGCTTTTTCGGCATGAATGTGGGAGGAATTCCTTTTGCAAATACTGGTTACGGATTTGTTGTAATAATTCTTATTACTTTACTTGTAAGTTCAGTTATTGCTATGGTATTTCGTAAGAAAGATTTGTTTTAGGATAAAATAAAGGGATGTGAATGAATGAGTTTCTTGAATAAACTGGAACGAAAGTTCGGCAGATATGCAATCCACAATTTAATGCTTTATGTATCAATCCTTTATGCAACTGGTTTTATTATTAATCAGATAAATCCTCAGTTTTACGATGAGTATTTAATGCTTGATATTGGGAAACTGTTGGAGGGACAGGTATGGAGAATTATTACCTTTCTAATTCAGCCGCAGTTTAGCAATCTCTTATTTGCCGCTATCGGTATCTACTTTTATTATATGATTGGCTCGGCTTTAGAGAATGCATGGGGAGCTTTTCGCTTTAACCTGTATTATCTGAGTGGCTTACTGCTGAATGTATTAGCAATGCTGGTATTCTACTTGGTTAAGGGTTACAGCCAGCCTCTTGGTATGGAGTATATTAATTATGCTATGTTCTTAGCTTTTGCCACTTTGTATCCGAATACCCAGATTCTCTTTTTCTTTATCATACCTATAAAGATTAAATATCTGGCTTATCTGGATGCCGTTTTTATCATGATACAGTTAGTACAGGCTATTCTTTCTGGACAGTATTTTCTGGCCATCGCCATTGTATTAGCTCTTGGTAATTTTCTGCTGTATTTCTTCTCCAGCAGAAATTATAGAAGGTTCTCACCTGGTGAGGTTAAGCGTAAAAGGCAGTTTAAGAGCCAGGTAAGAAGTGGTGAAAAAGGCAATAATGTTGTGGATTTTAATGGAAGAAGGCAGATAACCCGTCATAAGTGTGCTGTCTGCGGAAGAACTGAACTGGACGATGAGAACCTGGAGTTCAGGTTCTGCTCCAAGTGTGATGGAAACTATGAATATTGCATGGATCATTTATTTACGCATGAACATGTAAAAAAACCCTAAAAAATATTTCGTAATTTGAGCGTCAAAAAGTCAATTTTTCACAATGGGACGGCAATTTACACAAAGCAGAAAGACTCACACGCTGGTTCCAAGGCGCATCCGTTCTTTCTGCTTTGTGCAAATTGCCTGTAAGCATATTGAAACAGAGATTTTGATGTTCATTCATTTTATACTTTAAAAAGAAGAACAGGCAGATATGAGGTGGTGACAAACATATCTGTCTGTTTTCATAGTAAGATTGTAGATAACATGAGCAAAATCTCAGAGTGGGATTGCTCTTAAAATTTGAACTGCCAAAGGGCAGAAAATGGAGGATTTTATGGCTTTATTACATGTTGATTTTTTTTCAGGTGTATTAGGTATGAGTATGCAGATGGATGTAATTCTACCCCAGCAGACAAACGGGCAGATTGGTATGGAGGAAAAAGGGGTACAAGGCAAGATTCCTACTCTTTATCTTCTTCACGGAATGAGTGATGACCATACTATCTGGCAGAGAAGAACTTCAATAGAACGTTATGTCAGCGACTTAGGGATAGCTGTTGTTATGCCTACCACCCATCTTGGCTGGTATACAGATATGGCCTGGGGCAACCGTTACTGGACTTTTATATCAAAGGAGCTGCCGGAAATCTGCCGGTCTTTTTTTGCGAATCTGTCTGATAGAAGAGAAGATACATATGCAGCGGGATTGTCCATGGGTGGTTATGGTGCGTTAAAACTTGGACTTTCTGCTTCAGAGACTTTTGGTATGGCGGCCTCTCTTTCCGGCGCAATGGATGTCAGAGAAATTGGAAAATCTCTAGATGATGAAGATGGCAAACATTATTGGCAGAGTATCTTTGGTCCTGCTGATATGGTGGTTAACAGCAGTAATGATTTATTTGCAGAGGCTGTCAGATTAAAAGAATCCGGTAAACCACTTCCGAAGCTTTATATGTGGTGCGGTACGGAAGATTTCCTATATGAGCAGAATGTAGACATGAAAGAGCACCTTACAAAGCTAGGATACGACCTGACCTATGAAGAATCACCGGGAGATCATCAGTGGAAGTACTGGGATGAGAAGATTCAAAGTGTTTTAGATTGGATTATGAAAAACAGAAATAGCGGACTTTAGGAGGAACTATTGTTATGAATAAGCATTTAAGGGCGGTATGTGCTGACATAGAAAAGGGAAAAGAACTTGAGAAGAACCTGCCGGTCTTTATAAACCAACTGATTAACTTATACAGTCAGTATGCAGAGATTAAGTTTACGATACATTACTATACATTTTATGAGTATTTTACAGAGACCTTTCCCAGTGGATTTGAAGAAGAGGAACTTCTGATGGAATTCAATAGGCTGTTAAAGGAGTATTTTCTGGATGGTGAAGCCGGAAGAAAGACGGAAGAAGGAATCGCTAAATTAAATACTCTTCGTAATAACTGCATTAAAAAGATGCAAGTCCTTACTGCATATACAGATGTTTTCCAGGTGTATGAATATGTATTGAACCGTATTGAATACCGTTTTAAAGAAGAGATGGAAGAACTTTCGGAGGAGGTATTCATACAAAAAGCACTTGCCTATATCTTCGATACACAGGATAATGTGGTGGTAAATAGTAAAATCAAAGAAGTACTTGGTCAGCTTCCAATCAGAATGACGAAACAGAAATATTTTGAACTGTTAAAGAGCAGCCTCTCTCTTTATAAAGATGGGGATATGAGTTCTCTGGAAAGCTTTTTGTATATGATAAGAACCTGCTCTATGTTATATGATACGGAAGAAATGAAGAGTTACCCTTATTTATTAAACCTTAGAGAGGAATTTAGTAAAGAGAATTATAAAGATATATCCCAGGATCGTTATGAGGAACTTACAAAACTTTTAGAGGTTTCCTCTGTTTATATAAATACAAGAGTGGACTTTTATTTTGGTTTGCAGGAATGCATAAACAATATGTATGTAATGCTCTTATCCTCACCTTATATCTATATGGAAGGCGGATATAAGCTGGAGAATCTGAAAGGAGAAATGAAATACCTGATTCTCCCTCAGGATATGGATAAGTTAAGAGAAATTATCAGCGAGATAAATACAGGTTTTCTTAAGGGAGAACTTCTGCCCCTTGATAAAAAAGTTGAAGAGAAGATGTCCTACACGGAAGGAAAGCAGGAAATTCTAATCGAAGAGGTAAGCAAGATGGAAGCGTACCTTCCTGAAATCAAAGGCCGTTATAGGGATTTAATAGACAGCCTTATGTTAGGTTCGGTATTTAACAGTGTGTTGTTATCGGAAAAGCTCCTCTCCAGCAGTTTATTTGTTGATCTTGATAAACTGGAATCAAAAGATATGGTAGGAGAAGATGACATCATAAAAGCACAGGAGGAAGTACTTAGCGAACTTGCCGGCTTATTTTCACAAAATGAAAGAGCTGTCACACGTGCTGTTATGGCAAATACTCTAAGTAAGTTACCGGTTTTCTTTAAAAATCAATCAGAAATAAAAGATTTTATTGAAAGCAGTTTGGACCAGTGCCAGGATAAAGCGGAAAAAACCGCCTGTATTCGTATTGTACAGTCTTTTTTTGAGAATTAGTCTGTATTTTTCTATTCTATGTGTGGTATAATGTACACGTTAGGCGAATTATTCCAATAAAAGCCAATCAGGAATATCAAATCCAGGATTTCATATTCACGAAAGGGGTCATTATGATAAAGTGGGCAGACAAGCTTTATTTGGGAGATAGCATAAAGGGCAGAAAAACAAAGGTTATGAGAGCTGTTGAAGCTAATAAATTAGCCTTTTCTGTCTTTTGCATCACTTATGCCGTTAATCCGGGTAATCTGTTGGATATTATAAATGCCAATGAGCTTAGTTTCTCCTATTATCAAAAACAAGAAATTTATGTTATCGGTCTGGCAGGCTCGAAAAGTGAAGCTTTGGAGTTGGTTCGTAAAATGATAGAAGATATGTATAGAGAAACAGAAGGCTTTTTGGTTAGGGAATATTTTTAAATGTAAAGTGTTTATGAGTTTTTTCACAGGAGGATCCGGGAATATATGATCCATATTGTCTTACTGGTTTTAAAAATAATAGGGATAATTCTTGCTTCTGTCTTGGGATTACTGATAGCACTCTTATTAATAGTATTGTTTGCACCCATTCGGTACAAGTTGAAGGCAGAATATGAAGAGGCTTTTGAAGCTTCGGCAAAAATTACCTGGCTTTTACGGATAATAAGTTTTACAGCTGAATATGGTAATGATAGTGTAGCAGCTTCCGAATCGGAGACGTCTTACGAAGAAACAGACGGAAGTACAAATTTCCGAATGAGATTAAAGATTTTTGGAAGAATAATATTTGATAGTTCAAAAGTAAAAGAAGATTCAGAAGAAAAAAAAGGATTGTTTGCAGGAAGAGGTAAGAAACGCAGAAAATCCAAGGAACAAGCCCAAGAGAACAAAGTATCAGTATTAACGGCAGAACCTGCCAGCGTAGACAGTAAGAAGGTTCAGGTTGAAGAAAAGTCTGTAACAAATGAAAGAACAGAGACAGCCAGAATTGCGAAATCTGAGGCAGAAGCAGTGCCGGGCCTAGAAGAAGGAAGTAATAGTACAACTATAGAACAGCAGGTAAAAACTGAGATTCAAGTGAAAAGTGAAGTAATTGGAGAACTTGACATTTCGAAAGCTACTGAAAGTTCAACAAAGGCTGAAGAACCTATAGAAAAGAAAAAAGGGCTCTTTCATTTTATTCGTAAGGCTGGAGATTCCATCAGAAATTTCTGGGGTAAAATGAAGGCTTTTGTTTCTAACTTAAAAGAAAAAATAGAAGGTTTGACCTCTAATGTATCTAAACTTTACAGTAAATATCAGTTGATTCGATTGTTCTTCCAGGATGATAAGAATAAACTTGGATTTCAATATGGTTTTCGCAGTATAAAAGGAATATTAAGGCATGTAAGACCAAAAAAAGTGCAGGCTTATATTGAGTTTGGTACCGGAGACCCTTGTTCAACCGGACAGATTCTTGGTGTGGCGGCAGCCTTTATGGGATTATACAAAAATTCGGTTCAGATAATCCCGGATTTTGAAGAAGAAGTAATAAAGGGTAATTTTTATTGCAGAGGAAGAATTCAGACATTCATTTTTCTTATAATAGGAGTTAAATTAATACTTAACCGGGATATTAAGAATCTGATTAAAAACTTTCAAACATTGAAGGAGGAGTTCTAATGGCGGATAATAATTTTAATAACACTGTAGAGTCATTATTTAAGGGTATGGACAGTTTTATTACTACGAAAACAGTAGTTGGCGATGCTGTAAAGTTTGAAGATGGTACGGTCATTCTGCCTTTGGTTGATGTAAGCTTTGGCGTAGCCGCAGGTGCGTTTGCAAAGGACAATACGATAAATAATGCCGGCGGAGGTATGGGAGGTAAGATAACTCCCAGTGCAGTACTGGTGATTCAAAATGGATCTGCCCGCCTGGTAAATGTAAAGAACCAGGACAGTGTAACTAAGATTCTGGATATGGTACCGGATGTCATAAATAAGTTCAAAAAAGATAAGGATAAGACAGAGAAGCCGGAAGATGTGTCTGATAAGGTGGAGGAAGCCTTAAAGAGACAATCAAGTCACGTAGAGTAAATGAATAACAATAGACAGCCTGAGAGGCAGTTGTCCCGATTTATGGGGCAGCTGCTTTTTTTTACTCACATAATCCTTGTCAAAATACATATTTAATACTTTACTCTGTTTGATATATAGTCAATTTTAATATGATACATCAAACTAAGCCCATAATATGGCTAAAAATAAGGTAAAATGCTGAATAAATACTAATATAAACATTTAAATATATATAAAATTAATAAAAACAGATTGACATATCAAACGTCATATGATATATATGGTATAGCGGAGGAGTTGGGATGGTTAAGGATGCTCCCAATCAAATATGTTTCAAAAATATTTTTAAGGAGGGTAATTTATGATACGGAAAAGAAAAAGACGGATAACTGCAATCTTACTTATGGTATCAATGCTTTTTTCCTTGATTGATCCAAGTATGGCAGCCGGTGCAGCAGAGGAAGGGATTGTACAGCTTTTAAATGTAAATGAGGGTTCAGACGGAAACACAGCGACATTAGCCACTGCACCGGACGGACAAACAGCGTGGAGTTTAAACACCGGTACATCAAAAGCCGGAGGGCCTTGGGATAATCTCTTCACGCCCAGTGTGGCACCCAAAAAAGATTTATCATCCTATAAAGATGGTTATTTTGTTTTCGAGATGTATATTCCTAATGAAAATTTTAAAAAAATGACAGGGAATAACTGGTTGGTAATTGTGAGTGACAGCAACCCCTCCGGTGATAAATTCAATACAGATTCACGTCTCCAGCTTGATTTAAGCGGAGTCACGAATGCAGCAGTAGGTACATGGGCAACGGTCTATGTGAAACTGTCCTCTGCCAGTACTGTAGCTGGTAATTTTAATGATGCCTGGCTTGATCAGGTGACCAGACTTGCAATGCACCTGCAATGGGATACCTCAGTTCCGCCGACTGGTGTTTTTATTAAAAATCCGCGTTTACAGAAAAGTATTCTAGGTACTCCAGCTTCACCGTCAGTGGTTCCTTCATTTGATATAGCGACGAAAACAGCGACAGCGAATGCTCCGGCTACCGGACAAAGTGTGGAATTTGCAATAAGCGAAGATGGAACTGTTCCTGCTTCTGGCTGGGCTGAAGGAATTATTAAAGGTGGCAGTTATAGCTATACGTTTGACCAGTTGCCTTTGTCAGATACCTTTTATGTCTTTACCCGGGCGACGGCAAGTCTAGACTATCCATTTACAGGTGCGTCTTCGAGAATTACTGTTACAACAATTGGTGATCAGGCACTGGTTGATGCAGCATCGGAGTCTTTGACATGGGATACAATAAAAGGTGCCAATACTTCTAAGGATGATGTAAAATCACAGCTTTCTCTTCTGACAGCTATAGGTACAACAAATGTATCATGGTCTTCGAACAACCAGGCAGCCATAAACAATTCAGGAACTGTAGACCGTTTATTTGACAGGGAAAATGAAAAACAAGTAACCCTTACGGCAACAGTTACCAAGGGCAGTGCAAGTGCGACAAAAGATATTATTGTGATGGTGAAAGCTGCTCCGGCAGCTGAAGACGCCTGTACAGCGGAATATTTCCCGAATTCAAATGAGGGAACAGTCACAGCCGCACCAGACGGAAACATCGCATTGAAGCTGGGTGCGGGAAGAATAGGTGCTGGCGCTGAACGCATTTGGGACACCCGCTTTATCAGCAGCAGCGGCAATCAGGATTTGATTTCTTACGCTAATCAATATTTTGTCTTCGATATGTATGTTACACATGCTGATCTATTAAATTTGAGCGGCAACAATTGGCTTGCAATGGCTGTAGGCGGTAACAACATTGACACCAATTCCCGGCTTAACCTTAATGTCAGTGACATCAGAAATGCAAAAGCCAACGAATGGATAACTGTTTATGCCCAGTTATCAACATCAAATTCTTCGAATAACTTCAATCCTGCTAATTTGGATACGACAGAGGCAGGAAGACTGCAAATGCAGTGGGCTTCCAATCCACAGGGGGATATTTATATAAAGAACCCTCGTTTTCAGAGCAGTAATGTTTCGGTCAGACCTGTTCCTGCTATTGCTTCCACCAACGGAACAGGCATTATTGTTTCGGCAGCAGCTCCCTCTAATGGTCAGGCTGTGGAATTTGCAGTAAACACCACCGGCAGTGCACCTGCAGAAAGTGATTGGGTAACGGGTGCATTGAAGGAAGGGATTTATACCGCGTTATTGACAAAAACCGGCACAGACGAATATTACATATTTGCGCGTGCCGCAAAAAATGTACAATACCCTTTTGTGGGAACTCATACAAGAGTGAAAGTAGTGTATCTTAACGACAGTCAATCGGTAGCGGATGCAGCGGCTAAACTGACCTGGGACTCGATCAGAGGTATGAATACCTTGCAGACCGAGGTGAGAACGGATTTGAATCTGCCGACAGCAGGTGCGAACGATACTGTTATCAAGTGGTCAGTTGCGGCAGAGGCAGAGGGCATTATAAGTCCTGCTACAGGCAAGGTAACTCGTGACCCGGCTGAGGATAAAGATGTGACCCTTACGGCGACTATATCAAAAGGTACTGCAGCACCTGTTAAGGTTAACTTCAACCTGACTATAGCCGCAAAGACGAATGAACAAGCGGCTGTTTTCATTGATTTCAACGATCCTGCCACCTATGAGAAAACTGAAAAAATTGGAAGCGGATTCGGTGACGGTGGAGACCCGTTGGGTCCATACCCGGGACTTCAGGGCAATGGAATAGGGATTAGCCTCGTTGGTGACAGCAATACCCAAGTGACCGAAAACACACCGGCGCAAGGCGGCGGAGTAAAAGGCATGAAGATTGGAAACTATATGTATGTAATTGTAGATGACTCTAATCTCAAGCGGACAAACAAGGTCGAATTGGAAGTTACATATTGGAGACCAAGTGCAACAAACGGCATTTCCTTGCAATACAATACTATATATGCGGGTAATATTTCCGGATTGGAAGCCTATAGATCAGCCAGCATTCCTGCGACGGGAAGCGGCAGCAACTGGGTAACGTCGAAAACTACGCTTAGCGGTGCCAATTTTGCAATAGGGGCGCAAAACCAAGGTGCTCATATTCGTTTTAGCACCGCTGATGCGATTATCCGCAGTATACGTATAACAGAAATCTCTCCGACGAATGAAGAAGCGGTACAGCTTGCTTCGGACTCGCTGACGTGGGATGCTATTAAGGGAACAAACGCCAAGCAAAATCTGGTTGAGACGGATTTGACCCTTGCTAAAACCGGTTGGTATAGAACGAATATCAACTGGACCTCCACTGATGATACGGTAATAGACAGTGATACCGGTAAGGTAACCCGCAAAGAACTTAATGCGAATGTAACTCTAAAGGCTATAATTAGCAAAGGCTCAGTACAACCTGCGGAGAAAACATTCAATATCGTTGTCCGCGGAACCGGAACCGGAACTGACGAGAATGCGGTAGATACTACTCTTAGCAAGCTGACATGGGACTCCATAAAAGGTGTAAATGCTTCTGAAGCCAATGGTGGCATGAGTAACGTAACGACAAACCTAGTTCTTCCTTCCGTGGGTGAAAACATGACGGATATTTCCTGGGACACCAGTGATGCCACTCTCGTGACAGCTACAGGCATTATACCCACAAGTCGTCCGGACAATGGTGGTGTTGTAAAACTTACAGCGACAGTTAAAAGAGGCCCGTTGGCCAATCCGGTAGTCAAGACAAAAACATTTACGCTGACTATTCCGGACAGATACGATTATGCCAAGCATATAAGAAAAGCAATCGATTATAAGAATTCCAAGGATGGGGCAATATCTGATTTTAACGTACTTGCTTTCGGTGCAAAAACCGAAGCTATGGCAGAAGCTGAAGGGCTAAGTGACTTCTGTAATAGGGAAGCTTTCCAGGCTGCAATTGACGCAGCATATTCCGACGGTGGCGGAGTGGTATATATCCCGGCAGGAACATATGCGTTCCGTACTGAAATTGCAAGTACAATAAGTGTTCAAAATGCCAATGGGAATAAGACTTATGAGTATAAGCAAGTTTTGAATTTGAGAGCCGGAGTACAGCTTCGCGGAGAATGGGATAACCCGGATGCAGCAGACTATGACGGTAAAATCGACGGAACTATTCTTGCAGTTTATGCTGGGAAAAACTCGCCAAATTATGATACTTATGTTGATTCAGATGCAAGGGAAGCTCAAACCGGCGGTAAAAAAGTTGCCAATGTATCGGATAGATTTATCGCCATGGAGCAGGGTACTGGCGTAACGAATCTTTCTGTATGGTATCCTGAGCAGGATATTACAGCGAAAACCCGTGTTGAAAAAAGAGGTGAGGACGGGCAGAAGACCGGAGAATATGAGATAATCAACGGAATACCATATCCGTGGACCTTCTTCCAGAGAGAGGGAAACAGTGCAACCCTTGATAATGTCACTCTTGTAAATGCCTGGGGCGGGTTCATTTCACTTCCCAGCGAGATGCACTATGTATTAAACAGTAATATGACGGCTTTGTATAAAGGTATTGTGGTACATACCTGCACGGATATCGGACGCATTGAGAACGTCAATATAAACCCGAAATACTGGGCTGATTCAGGTCTGCCTGGCGCACCAAAACCCGCAGATGCAAAAGCATATACAAGATTAAATGCCGTAGGGTTTATGATGCACCGCTCTGACTGGGAATATGTGTCGGGTTTACATGTTTCAGGTTATAAGATGGGCATGTGGATAGGCAGAGAACCCGGTGGTGACGAAGCTCCAAATGCACAATTCTATGGGCTAAAGACAGAGGACTGCGGAACAGGTATATATGTTGATAATGTTAACAATTTTGGTCTGCTCTTCTCGAATTCCCAATTTGCAGGTGACAAAGCAGTAGAAGTCGGCGAACGCTTTAATGCATCCATTCAGTTCAATGGAGTCCAATTTGCAGGTCCGATCGTAAGCAATGCCAGGGGAGGAGTTATTTCCTTTGAGGATTGTACCTTTGATAAAGGCGGCAGCAGCTACGCGTTGAATTTCCTTAACAAAGGAACTGCGCTAGTCACTCAGAGCAATTTTATACAGCAAAACAAACATGTAAAACTTGCAGAGGGCTTCGGAACATTCAAATCTGTAAATTCCGGTTATAATCTGAACATAAACACTGATAACCTTGCCGCTCACCTTGACAGTTTACCTCTTGATATTGATAGAGGCGGAACCAATACTGTGGTGCAGATAGTGAATGACCCGGGATATCTATTTGATCCAATTCCGAAAGATGTAAAAACTGATATTGATTTACACCCGAAAGCAGCTACCGATGTTGTGCTAAGACTTGACTTCCCTCGTTCGCTGACTGGAAATGTACCTACTGCGGATATATCTGCAAGGCTGCAGGACGCACTTAATTATGTAAAGGAAAATTACGGAGGCGGTACGGTATATTTGCCTGGAGGACGATATAGGCTTAATAATCCTGTCATAATCCCTGAAGGGGTTGAACTTAGAGGTACTTGGGATGTGCAGCACCATACCCAGGGTGGCGGTACCGCAATCTTCACCTCTTACACCGGCGGTTCCCAGGGAAAAGACGGCGCGTCTCTTATACAGCTTAATGCAAACGCAGGAATCAGAGGACTTAGCATCGCGCAGCTGAACCTAAATGTTTCTTCTACCCCTACGGAAATCCCGTTCTTGGTGCAAGGACAAGGTACAGGCGTGTATGTTATCAATTTGACGATCCCGATTGGAGACAAAGGAATAGATCTTGCTTCTTATAAAACCGATCGCCATTATGTGGATTATTTGGGCGGTACACTCTTGCGAGCCGGTATTTGGGTAGGGGGCGGTGCTGTGGGCGGTTTTATAAGAAATATGCAATTTAATCCGCATTATGCATTAAGACGTCCTGCCGGACAGGGTTATCCGGAACCTAGCGGTGATTTGTATGCATATGTGCAGGGCAATTGTAGTGCTCTTAAATTTGCTGACGTGGAAGATGAGACGATCTTCAACAATTTCGTCTATGGTTCTGTATATGGAATACATTTCTTAAAGAGGGATCTGGGTAATGGCCAATATGCATATCCTGGAAAAATAACGATGATAGGTCACGGTTCTGACGGCTGCACATATGCCTTATATGTTGAGGACGCAGATGAGAAAACCAAAATTATGGCTATTAACTCTGAATTAGTTAATACAAACATCTCTACACAGCCTGATAGAGCTTATGTAAGAATGGGTGATGCAGCAGGTACTGCTAAAATAGACGCCAATTCTGAGCTGGTATTATATAATAGTGCATTCTGGGGAAGTCCTACTACAGCTGGGGCATTGGTAAACAAAGGTATTGTCCGTTTCCAGCAGGCAAACTTTACTCAGTTGCCAGGCAATAACCCGGGCATAGATGTTTATGGTGGTAAAGCATATGTATTCTCTTCTTACTTCCAACCGACTAAGAACGGACAGAACAACAATGTATACGCAATGCTGCGTGACGAAGGTACATCAATAGAACTAAGCAACAATTATTACTCCTCCAGCCTCATGACCAAAGCACCGGATAGCAATCCATACGGAATTTACGGAGCAGATTTGATGGCGGCACCCTTTGTGTTCAACTTTAACAAAACTGATGTAGGTTATAAGCTTGAATTCAAATATAATGTGGTAGGGAAAAAATCCGCACCGGGAAAAATGACGATATCATCACCTTCGAAATATGCAGGGATTTTCTCTCCAATAGCCTTTGATGCCCTTGCGACAGGACAATCCGTAACTGTAGATTTACCGAAATATGTTGCGGGTCTGATAACTTTCGAAATCCGCCTTGATAACGGAATGGCGTACACTTATACTACAAAAATAGATGAGGCATATGCAGAAAAGGTAAGCTCAAACGATGGTAATAATCCGGCTAAGAACTCATCAACTCCGGCATTTGTGATGGATACAAAGGACTATGTGACAATGGGAACAGTAGATGGTCCGCAGGATCTTAGTGCAGAAGCTCGCTATGCCTGGGATGATCAGAATTTATACGCATATATAACGGTTAGTGATGATGTTCATAATAATAGCCAGACAGGCGGAGATATATGGAAAGAAGATTGTCTGCAGTTTGGAGTTGATCTGACTAATCCGGCAACCAACAGCAATACCCGTAATGAGCTGGGATTCGCCCTTAATAACGCAGGAAAGACTGTAGTATATGCTTGGGCACGTCCTACAGGCAATAGCGCACCAACTGCTCCGATAACGGACATCAAGGCAAAGATCACCAGGGATGAAAAGGCTAAAACAACTACCTACGACTTAACAATACCGTTTAATACCGTTATGAAGGAACCTTCGGCAGCGATTGGAAAAGGAAGAATCGGCGTATCGATTATGCTTAATGAGTCTGACAGTCCAGCTGAATCCGATGGCGGGAGATCTACCTTTGAGGTTGAAAGCGGACAATTAAAGAATTCAACTTTATTCACAAACTTGTATTTGATGAAGAAAGGTGAATATAGCGAGATAATTGAAACTGCTGCCCGGGCAGCTGTTAAGAAAGCTCTTGAGACAAAAACGTCTGCAGATATCGCCGTAGCACGCAATTATGTTTCTATAATGACTGAAGGCCAAGCCAAGAATGAACTGGCTGCATTGTTAGGGCCTGTAGATTCTACACCACCAACTACGCCGCCGACTACACCAACAACTACGCCAATACCTGCACCTATTCCAGTGATTACATATAATGAGGATTTGTCAACTGTATCCACAGAAGTAACAGCAACAGGTGAAACAGCTCGGGTGGATGCTGCTACAATCGCTGCATTATGTAGTAATGCAGTTCAGAAAAAGGCTAAAGTAATAGAGCTTAATGTGAATGCTCCTGATGGTGTGAAGGAAGTTAAGGTTGAATTCAATCGTGATGCTTTCAAACAGTTAGCGAGCTCTTCGAAGGCAGGTGTAAAGATTGATGCCAAAATTGCTTCGGTAGCTTTTGATGATAAAGCGGTGGATTCCATTAGCAGCGCTGCTACCTCGGGAGATATTATAGTAGCTGTAAAAGAAGTAGATAAGTCAACACTGACAGCAGCAGCTCGAAGCAAGATTGGTAATCACCCGGTATATAATTTTACTGTTACAGCGGGCAATAAGATAATATCAGCTTTTGGCAGCGGCAAAGCAGAATGCAGAATACCGTATACCTTAAAGTCAGGAGAGAATAAGAATTCTATTGTTGTATATTACATCGATAATTCCGGAAAACTCATCACAGTAAATGGGAAATACGATGAGGCAACCGGAACTGTGAAGTTTACAGTAAAGCATTTCTCCAACTATGCAATTGCATATAATAAAGTGAATATCAATGATATCGATAGTAATAACAGCTATTACAATGCAGCCGAATACTTATCTGCAAGAGGTGTAATGAATGTAACAAACGGTAAGTTCTCGCCAGGGAAGAAATTAAGCAAGGCAGATTTTGTCATGGTAGTGATGAAGGCTTACGGAATTATACCGGATACTAAGATAACCAATAACTTTAGCGATGCAGGCAATAAGTATTACTCTTCTTATCTTGCAACAGCCAGGAGGTTAGGATTTATTAAAGGTTCCAGCAATAATACCTTCCAGCCGGAAGCAGTGATTACAAAGAAGGAAATGTTGGTTATTATCAACCGTGTGCTCAAATATCAAGGAGAAGCTGCAATTGGAAATCCTGAGATATTGTCTGCACATGGAAAGAAGCTGAATGACAAATCAAGTATAACCAGAGGGGATGCTGCGAAGCTGCTCTATGGGTTATTAACAAAATAGTATAATGGAATAGTTCATGTTATAGTAATAGTAAAGGAACTGTTGCAAAACTAACTAGACACTAGTGGGGCAGCAGTTTCTTCTTTACTGTAAAAATATTGATATATTAAATGTACTGTAATAGAAAGAAAAAAGAGGTGTTAAGGGATGAAAAAGTATTATGAAAGACTAGATGAATTCAGAGAAAAGGCAGAAAAATTAACAAAGCAGATGACATTGGAAGAGAAAGTGTTTCAAACTCTACATACAGCTCCAGCAATTGACCATTTGGGAGTGAAGGCTTATAACTGGTGGAACGAAGCTCTTCATGGAGTTGCCAGAGCCGGAGTTGCTACGGTTTTTCCCCAGGCTATCGGACTTGCTGCATCCTTTGATGAGGACTTAATATATGAGGTAGCAGAAGCAATATCTACTGAAGGCCGCGCCAAATTCAACATGCAGCAGAAACATAATGATAGGGATATTTACAAAGGTCTGACATTTTGGGCACCGAATGTCAATATATTCCGTGATCCAAGATGGGGAAGGGGGCATGAGACCTTTGGTGAAGATCCTTATCTGACCTCCAGGTTAGCTGTAAGGTATATAGAAGGGATACAAGGAAATGGCGAATTCATGAAGGCAGCTGCTTGCGCCAAACATTTTGCGGTACACTCCGGTCCTGAAAATCTTCGGCATGAATTTAATGCAGAAATTTCCGAACAGGATTTGAGGGAGACTTACCTGCCTGCTTTTCAGGCTTGTGTAGAAGAAGCACATGTAGAAGCGGTGATGGGAGCATATAACCGTGTCAATGGTGAACCATGCTGCGGCAGTAACCGTCTGCTGAATGATATATTAAGGGGAGAATGGAATTTTGCCGGCCATGTGACATCGGACTGCGGCGCAATAGAGGATTTTCACGAAAGGCATAAGGTGACTGACGGGCCGGTGGAGTCAGCTGCGATGGCTATGAAGAATGGTTGTGATTTAAACTGCGGAAAGATGTTTCTATATCTTATTAAAGCTGTGAAAGAGGGAATGTTAGAAGAAGAGCGCCTTAATGAAGCAGTAACAAGGCTGCTGATGACAAGAATGAAACTTGGACTGTTTAATGAGAAGGATATGCCCTATACTTCTCTGAATTACAGTTTGGTAGACTCAAAAGCAATGAAAATGCTGAATCAGAAGGCTGCTGAAAAAACGCTGGTATTATTAAAGAATCAGAATAATATTCTGCCCCTTGATAAGAAGAAGTTGAAAACGGTTGGTGTAATTGGACCCAATGCCAATAGCCGCAATGCCTTGGTGGGAAATTATGAAGGTACCGCCTCCAGATATATAACCCTACTGGAAGGTATACAGGAGTACCTGGGAGAAGAAGTTACTGTCCGATATTCGGAAGGCTGCCATCTGTATATGGAGCATGTCAGTGACTTTGGCCTTACCAATGACCGCATTTCAGAGGTGAAGGAAGTATGTGAGGAAAGTGATCTTATTATTGCATGTTTTGGTCTGGACGCAGGAATTGAGGGAGAAGAAGGGGATGGGAATAACAAATATGCCAGCGGAGATAAAACCAGTCTTGATCTGCCGGGAATCCAAAAGCAGGTATTAAGCACTATCTGTGACAGCGGCAAGCCGGTGGTGCTTGTGTTGTTATCTGGCAGCGCGCTTAGCTTGGGAAAAGATGAAGAGAGGATTCCGGCTGTTCTACAGGGATGGTATCCGGGAGCACAGGGAGGAGCTGCAATAGCAAAGATCTTGTTTGGAGAAAAAACACCGGAAGGGAAGCTGCCGGTAACCTTTTATCGCTCTCTGGAGGACCTGCCAGACTTCACTAATTATGCTATGAAAAATAGAACATACCGTTATATGGAAAAGCCTGCACTGTATCCATTTGGTTATGGACTTTCCTACACGAAATTCTCTTTAGAAGAGGTGGAACTTATCAAGAATAAGGGAAAGGCAAATGCTCTGATTCAGGTGAAAATCACCAATACAGGGAGTATGCCTGGGTCAGAAACTATACAGGTCTATGTAAAAGCACCTTATAAGACAGCGCCTATACATCAGTTAAAGGGATTGAAGAAAGTAAAACTACTGCCGGGAGAATCGAAAAAGATAGAGATAACACTGAAGGAAGAGGCCTTTCAAGTTTATGATGAAGGCGGCAAGAGCATTCTTTGCAAAGGAGAATATCTCGTATATATTGGTATTTGCCAGCCTGATGAAAGAAGCGTTGAACTGACCGGACAACATCCTGTATGCAAAAAGATTGTTTTTTAAAGGATAAGGCTAATTAAAAGAGGAAAGGGGGTGCCTTCGATATCATCGGAAGCACCCCTCTTATTAACATGTACTTTATAAAATATTATTTCATTACATTCCCTTTGGCGGTTGAGTGGAACCACGGGGGATTAATTTTACAGGAACAATTACTTTTTGGGGAGGATAGGAAGGGTCTTTTAGGGAAGATAATAAAATCTGGCTTACCTGCCTTCCAATCTCGGGAAAATCCTGGCTCACTGTAGTAATACCGATATCGGTTTTCTGAGCCCAAGCGGTATTGTCAAAACCGCATATGCTTATATCTTTGGGTACATTCAAACCGAGTTCCCTGCAAGATAAGATAACAGAGTAGGCAACCTGGTCATTTTCTGCTTCAATGGCGGTAACACCGCTGTCATATAAACCTTTGATTACTGCGTTTAACTGAGGATTGCTTGCTTGTGAAACAGCAGCGGACTCTGTTAAAAACCCCAGCCCATTTACAATATTCTCTGCGTTCGTCGAAATACCATATTTGCGAAGAGTATGTATATAGCCGCCAAAACGGTCACGGACAGAAGAAGTTTCATCGATAGAAGCATTTGATAAGAAGGTGATTTTTTTATGACCAAGGGAAATCAAATGTTCGGTGAGCAGTTTACCACCTTCAAAGTTATCGGATACTACATTGTGGATGTAAGAGCAATCCGTAGTTTTATCAATGATAATGACCGGTTTTCCGTTTATAACAAAATTATTTAATAAATCCAAATAAATTTTGTTGCTTTTTGGATAATAGACAATACCGGCGGTGTTTTGTTCCAGAAGTTGCCGGATTGTATATTTTTCTTTGGATGCGTTATCGCCTGTGATATACATTCCTATAAAATATCCAAAAGTATTCAGTTTTGCACTTATCTCAGTCACGGTATCAATCAGACCGCCTTTTGCAACATCGAAAGGAAGCAGGAAGGTAAAGGAATTGGAAGGCTGAGAGGCTGCAGGTGTATTTGGCCTTTTTACGGCAGAATCCCGTGCAACAAAACTTCCGACACCTCTTTTTCGGTAAAGGATACCTTGATGTTCCAAATCTGTAATGGCTCTTTTAGCAGTTATACGGCTTACATTGTACTGCAGAGATAACTGTTTTTCTGTGCAGATTGGTTCATCGTAGGAAAAGTCGCCTTTTTGAATTCTGGAATAAATGTCATCTATAATAATTTCGTATAAATTTTTTTTAGTTGTTTGGGTAATATTGCTGGGAGTGGTTTCGGTTTTCATAGTTGAATCCATCATACCGCCTTTTTTCTAATTTGATTTAGTAACTATAATTATAGTATATCAAAGTTACAATATTGTCAAACATTAGATAAAAATTTATAAAAATAATTCATATAAGAAAAAAATAGAAAAAATGAAATATGGTATATCAATGAATAGCACAAAATAATACAAGGAAATGAGAATGAAAGTTAAATTAAGTATAAAAATAGTAAATAAAAATAAGTTAATACATACAAAATATATAATAAAAAACAAAAAAATAAAAAAATCAATTGACATATCATGCATCATATGAGATAATATGATATATCAAAAGCGAGGAGGAAGCGGTTTGAGTAATTTTAAATCAAATGCACGTAAAAACGGAACTATCAGTAAAAGGCGTAAGTTATTTGTGGACATTAAGAATGGGTGGCAGCTTTATGTTATGGGATTGCCGGCAATGTTACTGCTCTTTCTTTTTGCCTATATGCCTATGGGGGGACTGGTTATTGCGTTTAAACAATATAACTTTAGAAAGGGTATATGGGGGAGTGACTGGGTACATCCCATTTTTAAGAACTTCGAAATCTTATTTAAGAATAATGCGGCTGCTATGCAGGCTATTCGCAATACACTGTTTTTGAATTTTCTTTTTATCATTGTGGGGACGGTATTTGCATTGGTGCTGGCACTCTCTTTGAATGAGCTGGCTAATAAATATATTAAGAAGCTTACACAGTCATTAACCTTTCTTCCGTATTTTATATCTACTGTAGTGGTAGGTATTTTCGTAAGCGGATTGTTGAGCTATGATAACGGAACCTTGAATAAGCTCATAACGAATCTGGGTGGAGAAAAAGTTGCTTTTTATATGCACCCCAGCTATTGGCCTATCATTTTACTTGTAGTTAATATCTGGAAAGGGGCAGGTTACAGTGCGGTAATTTATCTGTCAACCCTAAGTGGTATTGATGATTCCTATTATGAAGCAGCTCAGCTTGATGGAGCGTCCAGATGGCAGCAGATTGTAAATATCAGCCTTCCCTTAATGAGGCCGACAATTATTGTTATGACCTTATTGGCAGTGGGTAAGATTATGAACGCGGATTTTGGACTCTTCTATAATATTACCGGTTCTATGCCAACTCTCTATAGCACTACCGATGTTTTGGATACATATATCTTTAGAGCACTTAGACAGACAGGTGATATAGCTATCTCTTCTGCAACAGGCTTCTTCCAGTCCGTCATCTCCTTTATTCTTGTTGTAGTTTGTAACCAGCTGGCAAGGCGTTATGAAAAAGATGCGGCATTATTTTAATGAATACCAAATATGGACTTGGATTCGCCAAAATTTTATTTGAAAGGATGCCGCAAACAAATTTTTCGCTCCTATTTATTTGTGGCAGTATCGCAGGCTAGCCTGTGATATGCAATGGGTGTAAATATGAAAAAAAGTAAACTGACTATCGGCAAAGTATTAGTGTATCTGTTTGTCATCCTATTCTCACTTGCATGTCTGTATCCTTTTCTGATGGTTATCGGAGGATCACTGACAACAGATGCGGAGGCTGCGGCTTATGGTTTTAGTATAATACCAAAAAATCCGACCCTTGCAGCATATAAGATGTTATTTGCCAATAAAAGCACAATATTAAACGGATACAAAATAACCCTGTTTGTGACAATCGTGGGTACAGCGGTTTCCGTGATCGTAAATGCTATGATGGGATATGTTCTATCCAGGAAAGCCCTGCGTTTCCGAAGTTTTATAAATTTGTATGTGTTACTGACCATGCTCTTTAATGGCGGTATGGTACCTTGGTATATTGTCTGTACCAAATATCTGCACTTGAAGAATAATATCTGGGCCTTAATCGTTCCGAGTCTGGTAAGTGCCTGGTACATATTCCTTATCCGCAATTATTTCACCTCCGTTCCGGATGAGATGTGGGAGTCAGCTAAATTGGACGGAGCAGGTGAATTTATTATATTCAGAAAGATCTATTTAGCCTTGGCGAAACCGGTAATTGCAACAGTGGTTTTGTTTTCTGCATTGGGCTTTTGGAATGACTGGTGGCTGGGGCTTATGCTAATAGACAGCTCAGAAAAACAGCCTTTGCAGATGCTGCTGCGTACAATTGTTGCAAATATTCAATTTTTGCAGACCATGGGAAATAAATCTGCCGAAGCCCAGGCTTTGCTGGCTTCTGTCCCCAGTGACGGGGTAAAGATGGCAATGGTAATTATTACAACCGGCCCAATTCTGTTGCTGTATCCTTTCCTTCAAAAATATTTTATCAAAGGTATTATGGTTGGAGCGGTTAAGGGTTAAGAGGTTGTACTAACAGGATTACAACGGAAGATAATCATCTTCCTGTAATAAATTAAAAAAAGGAGAGAAGAGTTATGAGAAAACAAAAAAGTAAGATGCTCCAATGTTTATTGTGCATGTTACTGATTGTTTCAATGCTTGCCGGGTGCAGTAAAGAAACAAAGAGTACGGGCGAAACTGGGGGGAGTACGTCAGGCAGTTCTGATTTAAAACCGGTTACGCTGCACTTTATTTTCTACGGAGATAAGAAGGCTGCTACAGATGAGGTTTGGGATAAAATAGCAGAGTATACCAAGGATAAGTTAAATGCCAAATTCGATGTGCAGTTTATAGCAGGTACTGATTTTACACAGAAATTATTAGTAAAGGCAGCTGCCGGGGATGCATGGGATATGAACTTTGATAGTGACTGGACTTGTTATTATCAGATGATAGCCAATGATTCTTATATGGCACTGGATGATCTGCTACCGAAATATGCACCTGATTTATATAAGATATATCAGGATAAAGGTATTTTGGATGCGGCAAGATCGAAAGGAAAAGTAGTATCACTTCCCTGGACAATGTCTATGAATAATAGAACCTTCTTCCAGTGGAGAGGGGATCTTACTGAAAAAGCAGGCATAACAGTGGATAAAGCAAGCCTTAAAAACTGGGAGGGTGTGGATGCCTTCTTACAACAGTTAAAAACAGCGTATCCGGATAAATATATAATTGAAAATGCAGGTACAATCGGTTCCCAGGAAGGTTTGATGGAGCTTGGTCATGGTCTTGCCATCAATTTAAACGACCCAACCTGTAAAGTGGTAACAATGGAATCTACACAATCTTATATGGACAAAGCAAAATATGCTGAGAAGTGGCAGAAGGAAGGAATCATCTGGAAGGATATTCTGACGGATACCACAGACCACAACACTTATATCAATGAAGGCAAACTGATTACAAAATGGGGAACTCATGAATTCAGTAATCAGAAGAGAGCATGGCTGGAAGAAGGAGCACGTTGGGATTACACAGAAGTTTACCCTGATGGTTTATATGCAAACAGATCACCTTTGTCAAACCTGGTAGCAATACCGGCAACCAGCGAGAATCCTGAAAGAACGTTAATGTTCTTAAATCTCCTGGAAAAAGACCAAACCCTCTATGACATGGTGCAATACGGTATTCAGGGAAAGACCTATAATTTAAACGGTAAGGAAGCTGTATATCCTGAGGGTATGAATGCAGAAAGTTCTAATTATATGGATTGGGGCGGACGTTGGGCACTTTGGAAGCCGCAGTTTATGCGTCCGGATGCATCCTATGGTGAAGGTTTCTGGCAAGCAGAGGCTGACTATGCAGCATCCCTTCCTCAGAATGTAAACAGTCCTTTAAATGGTTTCAATTTTGATGTTACAAATGTTAAGACACAGGTTGCACAAAGAGATCAGATTTATGCTGATGCGAATAAACTGATTGAAGTAGGTCTTGCCGGAGATGCCGGGAAAGCGGTTAATAAATTAATCAGCGATGCAGATGCAGCAGGAACAAAAGATATACTTGCAGAATGCCAGAAACAGATTGATGCATTTTTAGCAGCAAAACAGAAATAACAAAACCGAAAACTCCTGGAAGCTTAAAGTCGTTGGCAAAATCGCCTCAGTTTCTCAGGCTTTCAGGAGTTTTTGATATAAGGGGTAGATCAATGAGAAAAAAAACAGTACATATAATATCCCATTCCCATTGGGATAGAGAGTGGTATATGCCATTTGAAAAACATCGCTTAAAGTTAATTGACCTTATTGATGATTGTTTGGAGTTGTTTGAGCATTCGGAAGGATTTAAGAGCTTCCATCTGGATGGACAGTGTATTGTGTTGGATGATTATCTGGAAATTAAACCGGAAATGAAAGACTTAATTACGAAAAATATTAAAGAAGGCAAATTTCATATTGGTCCTTGGTATATCCTGCAAGATGAATTTCTGACCAGCGGTGAGTCCAATGTGAGAAATCTTCTTGTTGGAATAGAAGAAGCAAAAGAATACGGCGGTTTAGCGAGGATTGGATATTTCCCGGATGCATTTGGCAATGCCGGGCAGATGCCTCAGCTGTTAAAGCAGGCCGGTATGGAAGCTGTAGTATTTGGCAGAGGAGTAAAGCCGGTAGGCTTTAATAATTTGGTGGAGAAGACCGGGGATTATGAGTCACTCTATTCTGAAATGCAGTGGAATTCTCCGGATGGCAGCGGACTATTAGGAGTACTTTTTGCCAACTGGTATAATAATGGTGCCGAGATTCCTGCAGAAGAGGAGGAGGCAAAAGTATTCTGGGATAATCGGCTGGAAGATGTAATACGTTATGCTTCGACAGAACATTTGCTGTTTATGAATGGCTGCGATCACCAGCCGGTACAAAAGGACCTGGAAAGAGCCATTGCTACTGCAAACCGTTTATATCCGGATTATGAGTTCGTACATTCTGATTTTGAGCATTATGTTCAATGTATTAAGGAAGTGCAGGATAATAATCTGTCAGTGGTAACCGGAGAATTGACCAGTCAAATGACGGATGGCTGGACCACTCTGGTAAATACCACTTCCTCCAGAAATTATATCAAACAGCTAAATCGTGAGAATGAAGTTCTTCTCCAGAATTTATCGGAACCTTTAGCGGTTTTTGCGGCACAAAGCGGAAAGGCTTATCCTCATGCAGTGTTAAAGTATGCGTGGAAAACACTGATGCAGAACCATCCTCATGATAGTATCTGTGGATGCAGCCTGGATGAGGTCCACAGGGAAATGGAAGGCCGTTATTATAAAAGTATGCAGGTAGCAGAAGAATTGATAAAGGAAAGTATGAGGCACGTAGGCTCTGATATTAATACCATAGCATTGGAAGGCCAGGAAGCTTATCCTTTTATGGTATTTAACACAACAGGCTGGAGCCGGAATTCGGTTATATCGGTTATACTTGATATAGAAAGAAAATACGACCAGAGTCTTAATGAAGCCTACGATGACATGAAGGCACTGAAAATAAAACAGTTTGTGCTTGTAGACAATAATGGAATAGAAATACCCTGTCGAATGGAAGATGCGGGAGTTCGCTTCGGTTATGATCTGCCGGAGGATAAATTCCGGCAGCCCTATATGGCAAGAAGCGTAAAGGTTAGTTTTGAAGCTTGTAAAGTTCCGGCTATGGGATATAAAGTCTATACGCTGGTCTCTAAAAAAACTCCGGTTATACAGCGGGAAACTCTGGTTATCCCTAACGGCATGGAGAACGAATATTTAAAGGTTACATTGAATGAAGATGGTACGATAGATCTTCTTGAGAAGTCCAGCGGAAAATCATATGGGCATATCTGCTATTATGAGGATACCGGTGATATTGGCAACGAATATATATATCGTCAGCCTAATGGTGATAAGGCGATTGTATCCAAAGACTATAGCTGTACAGTAGAACTGATAGAAGATGAACCTTACAGAGCAGGTTATAAGGTTACTCAGATCATAAATATTCCTGAGGCTGCGACAGAAACACTTCAGGAAGAGATACAGAGTATGGCAGATGTTAAGATAAGAAGGGCACAGCGAAACAGTAGAATTATGCCTTTGGAGATTACAACTTATTTGTCCCTTGAGAAACATGGACGCGGAGTAAAGGTGCGGACTGAATTCGATAACCGGATGAAAGACCACAGACTTCGTGTTATTATCCCTACCGGTATCGAAGCAGATTACCATTTTGCTGATTCTGTATTTGAAATAGTTGAAAGGCCGAACAAACATTACCAAGGCTGGACGAACCCAAGCGGCTGTGAGCATCAGCAATGCTTTGCCGGTATAAAAGATGAAAAGGCAGGCGTCCTTGCAGCAAATAACGGTCTGTATGAATATGAAATACTGCCGGAGCAAAATAACGCGATTGCGCTTACCCTTCTACGTGCCGTAGGGGAATTGGGGGACTGGGGTGTATTTCTTACTCCCGACGCACAGGTTCAAAGAAAATGCAGCGCTTCATTTGAAATTATACCTTTTAATGTTACTGACATTGAAAGTGATCCGGCAGCAGAGGCATACCAATTTCAGGTACCGATGCTGACTTGCCAGATTTCTGTCCAGGAGGGCAGCCTGCCGCTTCAGTACAGCTATCTGGAATGGGAAGGCAAAGGAATATATCTTACGGGATTGAAAAGGAAGAATGGCGGAGAAGATACAATTATCCGCTGGTTTAATGGCACCGGAAGGGATTCACACTTAATGTTTAGAGCATCAAAGAAATTCAAATATTATAAGAGCAATATAGTGGAAGAGCATCTTGAGGAATTAACGGGGGAGGAAGAAATTATCAAACTCAAGGTAAGACCTTATGAAATCGTAACAATAGGTATGGAAGAAATATAAAATCATGAACCGCGCAGTCCGGGAGAAAACTGGATTGCGCGGTAATTGGTATGAGGACATAAAAGATAACTAGGAATGAGAAGGAGAGAAAAAATGAAATATAAAGACAGCACACTTACTCCCAGACAACGAGCAGAGGATTTACTTAGCAGGATGACCTTGGAAGAAAAAGCTGCCCAGATGGATATGATTCGAGGTGTGGAATTGGCAACCAAAGTGCATGAAGCACACTTTTGCTCGGTGGATGAAAATTCGGATTTTGATTGGCAGAAAGTTGAAAAGAGTATTGGGAAAAAAGGAATGGGATTCGTGCATGATGTATACTCCGTACCTGCAGTATTAAATAAGCTGCAGCGGTTTATGGTGGAAGAAACCCGGCTTGGGATTCCCTGCATTTTTACGGGAGAAGCTCTTCATGGACTTTCTTATCCCGGAGCCACTATATTTCCCATGCCTATAAATCTAGGAGCAGCTTTTCATCCGGAACTTACAAACAAGGTAGGTGCTGCCATTGCGGCAGAGACCAGAAGTCTTGGAATACATGAGATACTTGCTCCCAATCTTGACCTTGCCAGAGAACCCAGATGGGGAAGAGTGGAAGAAACCTTTGGAGAAGATACCTATCTTTCTTCGGAAATGGCCTATGCTATCATTACGGGGGAACAGGGAGAAGATATCAGCCGTCCCGATAAGGTTATCTGTGAACCGAAGCATTACTGCGTTCATGGAATTCCGGAGGGAGGAACTAATTGTTCACCTGCCAGGGCAGGCGTCAGAGAGATTGAGACCTCCTATCTTCCGGTATTTGAAGCAGGTATTAAAAAGGCCGGTGCCTATAATGCCATGGCTTCTTATAATTGCATAGATGGTGAGGCGGTGATTGCCTCTGATTATTACTTAAGAAAGATTTTAAAAGAACGTTTTGGTTTAAAAGGATATGTGAGAGCAGATTTTGGAGCGGTAAGCCGTTTGAAAGGTTCTCACCATATGACGACGGATAATAAGGATAGTATCTGTATGGCAGTGAATGCCGG
Source organism: Anaerocolumna chitinilytica (assembly GCF_014218355.1). NCBI lineage: Bacteria > Bacillati > Bacillota > Clostridia > Lachnospirales > Lachnospiraceae > Anaerocolumna > Anaerocolumna chitinilytica. The sequence goes on along the minus strand of NZ_AP023368.1, from coordinate 3,857,658 downwards.
ACTTGATGTACAGGGCTTTGATTTTTCCAATCAATACTGGGAAGAAACCCTCGTAGAATTGGTGAAGGAAGGCAGAATATCCATGGAAACCATTGACGAAGCAGTACTTCGCATTCTGCAGGTAAAATTCGAACTAGGTTTATTTGAACATCCCTACACAGAGGAAACTCGTTACAAAGAAGTAGTACGATGTGAGGAGCACCTTCAGATTAGTTATGAAGCTGCCAGAGAATCTATCGTAATGCTGCAGAATAAGAATAATCTGCTGCCGCTAAAAAAAGATATTGCATCCATTGCTCTTATCGGTCCCAGTTCCGGAAAGCAGCGTGTCGGCAGTTATTCCTCGGAACCCTATGGGTATCAGGTGGAATCTCTTACGGAAGCATGTAGAAGAAAAGTAGGAAAAGATACAGTTATTTACCAGCAGGATGGCTGCTCCATATCGGACAGGGATATTGCTCTTGTGCCCAAGGAGTGGTTTGTAGATGGAGTTACCCTTACCTACTACAATAACAGCAGTTTCGCCGGTAATCCGGTAGGGTCAGACAGAATGAACAGTATTAATTTTAACTGGATTCTTGCAAAGCCTCACAGGGACCTGGAATTTAAAGGGTATTCCATTCGAATGAGCGGAACTTTAAGAGTTAATACAAAGGATTTCACAGAAGCGGATGAAATTCACGGCAGGCTAGTGTTTACAACCGATGATAGTGTAAGAGTTTATATTGATGATAACTGTGTTATAGATAGTTTTGGAGAAAGAAAACAGAAGCTGCCTCAGTGTGAATTTACCTTCATGAATGGTGCAGAACACAAGCTTTTAATAGAATACCTTTGTGATGTGAATGGAAATAATGTTACTTTAAGCATGGATTTTCATGACAATTCCCTGGAAGGAGCTCTAGCGGCTGCCCGAAAATCCGAGGTGGTTATTTTGGTATGCGGGGATGATAAAGTAACCAGCGGTGAAGGAATGGACCGCAGTGAATTATGTCTGTATGGAAAGCAGAAAGAACTGATACGCCGTGTATGTGAGCTGCAAAAACCTACCATTTTGGTATTGGAGAATGGAAAGCCTGTTGATTTAAGCTATGAGACTACTCAGATTGATGCTATTTTAACTGCCTGGTTTGGAGGGGAAAGGGGAGCAAAAGCCATAGCGGATATTCTTTTTGGAGATGAGTGCCCTTCTGGTAAACTTCCTATCTCCTTTCCAAAGAATGTGGGTCAGGTACCCTGTTATTACAGCATGCTGCCAGGGGGAAGTACGGAATATCTGGAAGGCAGCAGGAAACCGCTCTTCTCCTTTGGACATGGACTGAGTTACTGTGAATTCCGGTATGAGAACTTATTGGTCAAAGCAGGAGATAATAAGTATGAGTATGAAGTCATACTGGAGGTCACAAATCTTGGCACAAGGACAGCGGAAGAAGTTGTACAAATATACGTGGAAGACCTACAAAGCACAATTGTAACTCCCGATAAGCTGTTAAAAGCCTTCAAGCGAATTAAGCTGCTGTCTGGAGAAAAGAAAGTTGTTAAGCTGAAGCTTGATTTTGATAGCTTTAAGCTTTTGGACAGGAATTATAACTGGATAGCAGAGCCGGGTGATTTTTGTATCATGGCTGGAAGCTCCAGCGATGATATTCGCTTATCACAGATAATATCCATTCAATAAAATATAGAAGAACAGCGTTTAATGTAATTACAATGTCAGAGGTTTGAGAGGAGAAGTTCCTATGGGTGAAATAGTTGTTTGTGGAATTCCATTTGAGAAGGGAGAAGCAGAAGCAAGAAAGGGATTAAATTTTGTAAAGGAAAATGGGTTTACCTCCGTACAGATTTATGTATATTGGAGAGAATTCGAACCCCTTAAGCGCTCTGGTTTTCAGTGGGAGCACTATGACGGTCAGGTGAGGCTTATTAAAGAAGCGGGGCTTAAATTTGTACCTTTTCTTCTGATGGGGCCGAAATATGCGGCTCCGGACTGGTGGCTAAAAAGTGAAGAGCATATGGGGCTTAAATGTTTGGAACACGACAAGGATAACCCTATTGAATCGGTTTGGAATCAGAAGTTCAGGACAGAAATATCCCGCGTCGTGAAGGCCTTTGCGGAACATTATAATCCTATGGAAGTACTTGAGAGTGTACAGCCAGGTATCTGCGGGGATTATGGTGAGGCAATCTTTCCGGTGGTAGGAAACTGGCCGGGGGATTATCACACTCACAGAGGCTTTTGGTGCGGAGGAGAGGATGCTATTGCAGACCTTCAATATTCCATGAAGGTAAAATATACAGATATTCAAGCGTTCAATAAAGCCTGGCGAACAGAATACCAAAGTTTCTCAGAGATAAAACCTTTTCTGAGAGCACATCAGCCAAGCCGGACTGCTTATATGGACCTGCTTCTCTGGTATCATAACTCTATGACGGAATACGCAGACTTCTGGATGGAGACCTGCAGAAAATATTTCCCTCAGATACCGGTATATTTATGTACCGGCGGAGTAGAAGAACCACAGCATGGTTCCGCCTTTTCAGATCAAGCTAGGATTGCTGCGAAACATCAGGGTGGAATCCGCTTAACCAACGAAGGAAATAATTATTATGAGAATTTATATCTAACATTACATATGTACAGTGCCTGTGAATTTTATGGAGCCTATCTTGGACTTGAGCCGGTTGGTCCCATCTTGCCTTCAGGAGTTGCAGTAAGAATGTATGGCAGTATTGTTTACGGGAATCGTCAGGTATTCCATTATTATGGGAATCTGCTGAACCAAAAGGGTGAAGCCATGGCCGAAGTTGCAGAAAAGGTAAAGAACTACGGCAGTTTTATAGAGGAAAGGAAGAACACGGCAGGTATAACTTTCTTTTGGCCTTTGGATGAAGCACTGCTTAACGGAACGCCGGTTCCTGAGAGTATCAGAGATTCTGTCTGTGCTATCCGTAAAAGTTATGAAGTAAATGCAGCAGATGAGCAGATGATACTGGATGGGGCACTAAAGAATAGTAAAGTGTTAATTATGCTTGATACCGCTGTAACTAGAAAAGAAGTTCTCTTAAAGGTGGCAGAGTGGGTGAAAGAAGGCGGTGTACTGCTGGCTAATTGCCATCCCCATGACTGGGAGGATGCTCCTGTCTACGAATTTGAAAAGGTATTTGGAATGAAGGAAGATTCCGAGGAAGTATGGGGACACTGTGAGTATTCCCTCTTTCCTCTGCCCTGGACGAAAAGGCTTGCTTCTCTAACCCGCCAGCATTCTATGATTGCATGGAATAAGCTTTTCGAGGACGTAATACCGATTATGAAGAATAAGGAACATATACAGGGAGCAGTTACTATCAGAGAAGCTTATTGTGCTTTTTTGTATAATTTAGGTAAGGGTAAGGGAATCTATTTTGCCGCTCCTCTTGATTTAGACGGCAAGGCCGATGCTATCTGGACACCTTCACCGGCTTTTTCTTATCTTCTGGAGGACTGCTGCAGGGAGTTTGGGGGGATAGAACCAATGGAACTTGAAGAGGGGGAGGAAGTAAAGAGTGTAATTGATGAAACAGAATGGACACTTATGAAAAATGGAGAAATAATAAAAAGGGATTTAACACGAAGCAAGGATAGTGCCAGCAAAGAGTATGCGTCAAATCCCGTTATTACCAGTATCTTTACAGCAGATCCTTCCGCACATGTATGGGAAGACGGCAGAATATATATCTACTCTTCCCATGATATGGACCCGCCAAGAGGCTGTGACCTTATGGATCATTACCATGTTTTTTCTTCCGAGGATATGGTGAACTGGAGGGATGAAGGGGAAATTTTAAGTTCAGCGGAGGTATCCTGGGGCAGAACAGAGGGTGGATTTATGTGGGCTCCTGACTGTGCTTTTAAAAACGGAACCTATTATTTTTATTATCCTCATCCTACCGGTGAATGGAACGAGACCTGGAAAGTTGGTGTAGCCACCAGTAACAGTCCTGCCGCTAATTTTAAAGACCAGGGCTATATAGAAGGCCTGGGTGGATTTGCCATGATAGATCCCTGTGTATTTGTGGATGAGGACGGCCGGAGTTATATCTACTACGGCGGTGGCGGAAGATGCCAGGGCGGAGAATTAAATGACGATATGATGTCATTAAAAGGAGAAATGCTGGATATGGAAGGTCTTGAGGACTTTCACGAAGCGACCTGGGTGTTTAAAGAAAAAGGAATTTATTATCTTACTTATGCAGACAATAATAACGGGGCCAATCAGATGAGGTATGCCATGAGTAAGAATCCTCTTGGCCCTTGGGAATATAAAGGTATATTTTTAGAACCTACCGGTTGTGATACTACCCATGGCTCCGTTGTAAAATATAAAGGACAATGGTATTTATTCTACCATGACCAGTCCTTGTCCGGACAGGGGAATTTAAGGACGGTATGCATTGATTATCTGAATTTTAATGAGGACGGAACGATTAAAACCGTAATTCAAACCAAAGAAGGAGTTAAAAAATTAGTAAAAGATACTTCTAATATGAGAGAAAAAAATAATAATAGAATTTCATCTGGGACAGTGAACATTTATAAAGCAGCAGATGCTGTACTTTCAGGGAATGCAGTTATAAATGTAACAGAACAGGGAAAAGCAATTGTTCTTATGAACGGAGAAGATGCATCTATAGAATTTAATCAGGTAGACGGTGTTAAAGGACAGAGAGCAGCTCTTAAGATTCATTATTTTACCCAAGAAAATCTGGCAAAAATTCAGTTGGAGGTAAATGGAATAAATCACTCTCTAATAAATGCCAAATATACCGGAGGCTTACAGGAAAATGCTGGAGTTACCTTCTTTACGGTTAAACTTAAGGCTGGTAAGACAAATAAAATAAGGCTCATAAATACAAAGGGGAAGATTCTGGTAGACGAACTTGAGGTGGAATTGCTGGATTATTGATAAAATAACGCTTTATTAATAGGACGACCTGATAAAATTTTTCTTGCAATATAAAATATCTTCTGCTATAATAGTTTTGTTTGCAGGTCGAAAGACTTAGAATATACCTAGGGAGGTGCTTTTAATGGCTAAATGTGCAATTTGTGAAAAAAGTGCTCACTTTGGAAATGCTGTGAGTCATTCTCATAGAAGATCAAACAAGATGTGGAAGGCAAATGTGAAGTCTGTTAAGATTTTGGTTAACGGTGCAGCAAAGAAAACTTATGTGTGTACTTCATGTCTTAGATCAGGTAAAGTGGAACGTGCATAATATTTTATAATCAAGACCATCGGCAAACCGGTGGTCCTGATTTTTTATGCAAAGATACATAAGCATCAGTAAAAGAAGCCTGCTGGAGACAGCGGGCTTGTTTTATGTCTATCGTCAGGTCTGCAAAACAGCTAGCAGGCAAATAAATTATATCCAAGGACAAGCAGCAGGATAATAATACATACAGCAAGAATACCATTGGTAATGAAAAGCATAATAGTCATACCAATTGCTATCCAGAAAAGGATAAAACCAATCATTCTTTTCATAGTAACCCCTTTCGTTAATCAGCAGCTGAAAAACTGTTGTACGCTCTGGCATACATGGAAATCCAGTTTTGAAAATGAAGAATTGAGAAAAAATGGTTAAAAAGTCTCTTACACACAATATATGCAGATAATTTTTTCTTTATATTAAAATAGGGATTATAAATAAAAAATTTATGGAATAATAAATAGAAGGATACATAATGCCTTACGAATAAAATTAGTATTCCATTTTATATAAAAAAAGGTTATAATAGAAACGAATGGAAACCTAGGTAGTTAATATAAATAGAATGGAGGATTCCTATGAAGGGACACATGAATACAAATATCGGTGAAGTATCAATAGATAATGATGTGCTGGCCAAATACGCAGGTTCATCAGCAGTTGAGTGTTTTGGCGTGGTAGGCATGGCATCAGTCAATATGAAAGATGGTCTTGTAAAACTTCTAATGCGGGAAAGTCTGAAGCATGGTGTTAATATTTTGCTGGAAGATAATAAGATAATCATTGATTTGCATATCATCGTATCTTACGGAGTAAGCATCTCAGCCGTTGCTGAGAACTTAATCAGTAACGTAAAGTATAAGGTAGAAGAATTTACTGGTATGGAAGTCATTAAGATCAATATTTTTGTCGAAGGCGTAAGAGTCATAGACTAGCGGAAGAATTACTGTTAAGGAGGAATAGATTTGTGGTTATAAATACTATAGATGCTGCAATGCTTCGTAAGATGTTTTTATCGGGAGCAAAAAGCATCGAATCCCAAAAAGAATATATTAATGAATTGAATGTTTTCCCTGTACCCGACGGTGATACAGGTACGAATATGACACTGACCATTATGTCCGCTGCTCGTGAAGTCAGCCAGATGGAGAATCCTACCATGGAAGGGCTTTCAAAAGCGATATCCGGTGGTTCATTAAGAGGTGCCAGAGGTAATTCCGGTGTTATCCTTTCCCAGCTCTTAAGAGGATTTTGCAAGGAAATTAAGGATTACCAGAAGCTTGATACCATAGCTTTATCCGCCGCTTTTCAAAAAGCTGTAGAAACGGCTTACAAGGCTGTCATGAAGCCGAAGGAAGGAACAATTCTTACTGTTGCAAGAGGCGGTGCAGAAAAAGCTGCAGAGCTTGCCACTGAGACAAAGGATCTTGTTTATTTCTGTGAGGAAATAATAAAGCATATGGAGGAAGTATTAGCCCAAACACCAGAGCTTCTTCCGGTATTAAAAGAAGCTGGAGTCGTGGATTCCGGCGGTCAGGGTCTTCTTGAGATTGTAAAAGGTGCTTTTGATGCACTTCTTGGCAAAGAGGTTGATTTTGATAAGGCAGTAGAAGGAACTACAGCAAAGGGAAGCCAGTCATCTGAAACTGTAGTCAACAGAGAGAATATTGATACCGCTAATATTAAGTTCGGTTACTGTACTGAATTTATTATTATGCTGGAGAAGGAATACAACGAAAAGACAGATGCTGAGTTTAAGGCATACCTGGAATCTATCGGAGATTCCCTGGTAGTAGTATCAGATGATGACATTGTCAAGGTTCATGTACATACCAATGACCCTGGACTTGCCATTCAAAGAGCTTTAACCTATGGTTCACTTTCCAGAATGAAGATTGATAACATGAGGGAAGAACATCATGAGCGTCTGATAAAAGATGCTGAGAATCTTGCGAAGCAACAGTCGGAAGATAGAAAGAGCAAAGAGCAGGAAAGCCAGAAGGATAAACCGAAAAAAGATGTGGGTTTTATCTCCGTCTCCATTGGTAAAGGCATAAATGAAATATTTAAAGGACTGGGTGTTGATTATATCATAGCCGGAGGGCAGACAATGAACCCCAGCACGGAGGATATGTTAAATGCAATTGAGGAAGTCAATGCAGATACTATCTTTATCCTTCCAAATAACAGTAATATTGTATTGGCCGCAAATCAGGCAAAAGAGCTTACACAGGATAAGAATATTATAGTAATCCCTACAAAGACAGTTCCTCAGGGAATTACAGCTATTATTAACTATGTTCATGACAAGACAGCGGAAGAGAACGAAGCACGTATGACTGCTGAGATGAAGAAAGTTAAGAGCGGTCAGGTTACCTATGCGGTTAGAGATACGAATATAGACGGTAAGGAAATCAAGCAGGGTAATATTATGGGTCTGGATGAGAAGACCATTCTTTCTGTTGGCTCAGATATTGAACAAACAACCTATGAGCTGGTATGCAGCCTAACAGATGAGAATTCTGAATTAATCAGTTTATATTACGGTGAAGAAATAGCAGAGGAGACTGCCGAAGCTTTAGCAGATCGTGTCAGAGAAGAATTCCCTGAAGTGGAAGTTGAAGTACATTTTGGCGGACAGCCGATATACTATTATGTTCTGTCAGTAGAATAAGGCGCTTCACCCTCTGATTCATAATAGAAAAACAAGGTTCTTGAAGCTGAATGAGAAAGTTTTCCTTTCTTATCTGTGGATAGGACCTTTTTTAGTTTGCGTCTTCAAAATTCACGGTACAACTTAAGGCGCAATGGAAAGGGCATGGTTACAGTATGAAGGAACTAAGGATTACAGATTCTGTTACGAAGATTAAGGGTATCGGTGAGAAAACGGAAAAGTCCTTGAATAAATTAGCCATCTTTACCGTATCGGATTTAATCCGACACTATCCAAGGGGGTATGATGCTTTTGAGCCGCCGATTCCTATTTCTTCTATAAGGGAAGGAGAAAAAGCAGCGATTGAGGCGTCTGTTATCACTTCCCCACTTGTAAAACAGGTAAGGAACTTAAAAATTATTTCTATCAGGGTGAAAGATGCCAGCGGTAGCCTGGTCCTTAGCTGGTTTAATATGCCCTTTCTAAAGAATAGGTTAATGTCAGGCTATCACTATATTTTCCGAGGAAAAGCCGTGTATAAGAACGGTGTGCTGGTAATTGAACAGCCGGATATTTATACCAGAGAAGAATATCAAAGAAAAATGAATATATTGCAGCCTCTTTATCCTTTAACAGATGGAATTACTAATAATCTCCTTACGAAAGCAATCAGGACAGCCCTTGACGAAGTGGAGTTAAATAATGAGTATCTGCCGAAGAGTATTTTGAAAGAGTACAAACTTATGAGCAGTAAGAATGCTCTTCTGGAACTGCATTTCCCAAAGGATAAGGAGTTGCTTTCTGAGGCGAGAAGAAGACTTATCTTTGATGAATTCTTCCAGTTTACTCTGGCTTTATCTTATTTAAAGGAAAGTAAGAAGGAATGGACAAATAACTTTGTGCTAGAGGAAAGGCAAGAATGCCTGGATTATGAGAAGAATCTACCTTATCAATTAACAGGAGCACAAAAAAGAGCTTGGGACGAGATAAAGAAGGATATAAAGTCAGGACATACCATGAACCGCCTGATACAGGGAGATGTAGGCTCCGGTAAGACTGTCCTTGCGGCTCTTTCGTTGTTGTTAGCAGCTGTTAATGGATATCAGGGTTCCCTTATGGTTCCAACAGAAGTTCTTGCCAGACAGCATTTTGAAACAATAAATAATGAATTTCTTAAATACGGTATCAGAACGGCACTCCTTACCGGCTCTATGACGGCAGCTTCTAAAAGGGATGTCTATGAGAAGATTAAGAACGGGGAAGTACAGATTATAATTGGTACCCATGCTCTTATCCAGGAGAAGGTGGAATATCAGAAGCTTGCCCTTGTGGTTACCGATGAACAGCACCGTTTTGGGGTAAGACAAAGGGAAATGCTATCGGGTAAAGGGGAACATCCCCATGTTCTTGTAATGAGTGCAACTCCGATACCCAGAACCCTTGCAATCATATTATATGGAGATCTTGATATCTCCCTGGTGGACGAACTTCCGGTGGGAAGACTGCCTATAAAGAATTGTGTAGTTAATACCGGATACCGAAGTACTGCCTACCGTTTTATTGGTAAGCAGATAGAAGAGGGACGTCAGGCATACATCATCTGCCCCATGGTTGAAGAAAGTGAAGTTATCGAAGCAGAAAATGTCATCGAGTACACGGAAAAAATCAAAGAAGCGCTGCCACATGCAGCAGTGGAATATCTTCACGGTAAGATGAAAGCCCAGGAAAAGAATGATATCATGGAGCATTTCTCAAGAGGGGATATACAGATATTAGTTTCTACTACGGTAGTAGAAGTTGGTGTTAATGTTCCCAATGCCACTGTTATGATGATTGAGAATGCAGAGCGTTTCGGATTGGCACAGCTTCATCAGTTAAGAGGAAGGGTCGGAAGAGGAAAACACCAGTCTTATTGCATATTAGTCTGTGGCAGAGAAGGGAAGGATATTAAAAAACGACTTGAAATAATGAATCAGTCCAACGATGGTTTTTACATTGCAGGAGAAGATCTAAAACTTAGGGGGCCCGGAGATATGTTTGGCATCAGACAAAGCGGAGATATGGAATTCAAGCTGGGTGATATTTATCAGGATGCCAAGGTGTTAATGGAAGCCAATGAAGCTGCTGCCAGATTATCAAAAGAAGAATTAGAAGAAGCATTCCTAAAATCACCTGAGCTCAAAATGAAAATAATTGAATTTAAAGGTGGGACTTTATGATTATTTTACCAAAGCCTGTTACTTTTCTCTTTTTATTTTAATTGGTATATTGTATAATATTTCTAGCATTTACCTGGACAGATTCAGAAAGCATGAGGGAGGTCATATGCAAAGCTGCTATTCGAAAGAAACCTTATACCGTATCGGACATGAAAGTTTTGACAAACTGAACCGCCTGTCCTCTGTTCTTTTAGAAGAGGGTTATTGGGAGACCCCCCAAAGTGTCCTCCATAGAAATATAGAGGATATGCTTATCCTGTATGTTCAGGCTGTATGTGTGTCGCTTAGCTTATCCTGCAAACTTCAACTGGAAGAAAGTATAAAATATATACTGACTATTACAAAAAAGGACATGCTTGGTATAGAGGGAGATGATGTCAGTCACCTTAAGAGTAGTGTAAAGGAAGCTGTGGGCAGAATGATTAATTCACCGCCTATCCTTATTCAGCTATGCAATCTTTATGACCGGGAGAAGAAGGAATGTATGGGAGCAGATTTTCTGGATGCTCTGTTTAACATTCTTCTAAGTCTTACGGACCTCTGTCAGGCCAGGAATAGGGAAAGTGCTTCTTATCTTATGTCCTTTTACAAAAAGGTCAATGTCTTTTATGACAGCAATAATACCTGTATATATCATATGAGCGAAAGAGAAGTCTTTCGTAAGATTAACAGTGAAGAATTTGGTTCGGCTTTTCTTTTTCTAAAGACCTCACAGAGAATGACACGAGAAGATAAACTCACTGACGGACGTATTAATTCAGGAGATACTCATATAGCGGACAGGAAGAAAGAGATAGGAACGGCAAAAGAGAATAGTCAAGAAATTTCCTGCGAGGCAGACTTTATAGCCGAAGAGGATAAGCTGAAGGAACTTTTGGCGGAGTTAGATGGTCTAATAGGACTTGAGCAGGTAAAGGAAGAGATTAATTCCCTTATTAATTTGATTAAAGTTAAGAAAATAAGAGAAGAATACGGTATGCCTGCTATGAATATATCATACCACATGGTATATACCGGTAATCCCGGCACTGGCAAGACAACAGTAGCAAGACTTGTAGCAGCCATCTATAAAGAGCTTGGAATCTTATCCAAGGGAAATCTTGTGGAGACGGACAGAAGCGGACTGGTGGCAGGTTATGTGGGCCAGACGGCACTTAAGGTAAAAGAAGTGGTAGAAGAAGCCTTAGGAGGTGTACTTTTTATCGATGAGGCTTATTCCCTTGCGGGAGATAATCTTCCCGGTGATTTTGGTAAGGAAGCAATTGATGCCCTGGTTAAACTGATGGAAGATAACAGGGACAATCTGGTAGTAATAGTGGCCGGATATCACGAGGAAATGAAGAGCTTCTTAAAGTCCAATACCGGACTGATATCAAGATTCAACCGTTTTATAGAATTTCCGGATTATACAGTGAAAGAATTAACGGATATCCTTATAAGTATGGCAGAAAAGACCGGACTTACCATGGAAGATGAGGCACTTACGAGTATCAGGAGCTTTTTAGAGGATATGGATAGGATAAAGATAAAAGAATTTGGTAATGCCAGAGGTATACGAAATATTTATGAAAAGATATTGATTAACCAGGCAAATCGTTTGGCGGCCTGCGATAAACCGACGAAGGAGCAGGTATCCGTGATTTGCAGGGAAGATATATATAAGCTGAATTAAAGTTTAAACCGGAATTATTATGAAGAATTAGGATAAACGAAGAGAAAAGCTTATCAAAAAACAGTAGAATAAAGGAGAAGCGTATGAAATACAAATACGTCGTAGTAGGAGCCGGATTGGCAGGACTGACAGCCGCAGAAAGAATAGCAGAAGTACTTGATGAAGAGGTTTTAGTAATTGAGAAAAGAAGTCATATCGGTGGAAATGTTTATGATTCTTATAATGAAGACGGTATCCTAATCCATAATTATGGCCCTCATATCTTTCACACCAATGATAAGGAAGTTTATGAATATTTAAGCCAGTTTACTCCCTGGTATCATTTTTGGCACAGAGTTTTAACCTATGTAGATGGTAATCTGATTCCCATGCCTATTACTGTTGAGACTATCAATAAAATGTATAACCTGAATTTGAGCTGTTTTGAGGTGGAGGAATTCCTAGAGAAACAAGCCGTAGCCGTAGATGAAGTGCGTACCAGTAAGGATGTGGCCTTAAGTAAGGTTGGAGAAGATATTTATAAAAAAATATTTGAGAATTATACGAGAAAGCAATGGGGCGTTGACCCAGCTGAGTTGGATACGGCTGTTATATCCAGAATTCCTATCAGAGCAAACAGGGATACCAGATATTTCAGTGACAAATATCAGGGTATGCCAAAATACGGCTATACTAAGATGTGCGAGAATATGATCCGCAATAAGAATATCAAGATCCTATTAAATACAGACTATAAAGAAATAATTGGTGATTTGGAATATGATAAACTCATCTATACCGGCCCGACAGATTATTTCTATGATTATAAACACGGAAAGATGGCTTACAGAAGCTTAGAGTTCCAGTTTGAGACCTATTCCAAAGACGAATACCAGGAAGCTCCCGTTGTAAATTACCCAAATGATTATGATTTTACTAGAATTACAGAATTTAAGAAGCTTACAGGACAAGAGCATACAAAGACCACTATCTTGAAGGAATTTCCTACCGGAGAGGGAGAGCCTTATTATCCTTTTCCTACGAAGGAATACCAGCAGCAGTTTAAGCTCTATCAGACAGAGATGGAAAAGGAAGAAAAGACGGTCTTTCTTGGAAGACTTGCAGAGTATCGCTATTATAACATGGATGGAGTGGTAAGGCGTGCATTAAATGCCTTCAGAGGAGGCTTCCGTGGATAAACTCTATATTGTAATTCCTGCTTATAATGAAGAGGAAACTATCGTAAGTGTAATTGATGAATGGTATCAGGTGGTAGAAAAAGTCGGTAACGGCAGCCGTCTGGTGATTATTGATGATGGCAGCAAGGATAAGACTTTTCAGATTATGAAAGATGCAGCAGCAGGAAGAGAAGCTTTTCTACCTCTTACCAAACCCAACGGAGGTCATGGCGCCACCATCCTTTATGGATATAATTATGCGATAAAAGAAGGCGCTGATTATATATTTCAAACAGATTCAGACGGACAGACACTCCCGGAAGAATTCTGGGAATTCTGGAAGAACAGAAAAAATTATGATATGATAATCGGTCACAGGAAAGGCAGACAGGATGGTTTTTCCAGGGTCTTTGTAACGAAGACCTTAAAATTCGTGCTCCAGCTGGTGTTCCATGTGTCTGTCAGAGATGCCAATACCCCTTTCCGTCTGATGGAGAGTAAAGTCCTAAAGGATAACATTAAATTGATACCAGAGAACTATAACCTTTCCAATGTTATAATATCTGTTATCTATGCAAAAAAACATAAAAAAGTAAAGTATATTCCTATTACTTTCCGGCCACGGCAGGGAGGAGTAAATTCAATTAATATGAAGAAGATATTCCGTATCGGCAAACAGGCTCTGAAGGACTTTTCGGCCATCAACCGGTATATTGGCTAATAGCAAAATTGTGGGAAGGACAGGCGTGCAGATGGATACAAAAAAGAACATGGTAGGAAATATCCTTCAAATGACTTTGACCATAATATTAATAATAGCTTTATTTCTTTGCGGCTTTTTTCTGCTTGGGAAGGACTTCACACCCTTTTTCAGATGGTGGGGAGTGCTGTTGTTATTAGGGTTTGCATTTTTACCGATTACAGGTATACTGTTTGAGAGTTTTCATGATAAAGGATATTTATTCGCTAAAACCATAGGAATTGCTATTACCGGATATTTAGTATGGCTGCTGTCATCTCTTAGAATATTGAAATTTACCGGTATTTCCTGTGTCGTGATTTTTATTCTCTTATTAGGTGTCAATATTTTGATGCTTAAGGTATGGAAGAAGAAAAAGATTACCTTTACGAAGTTGAATTTGAAAGCCGTATTGACAGAAGAACTTTTGTTTCTGTTTATCTTTCTGGTATGGACTTATATCAGAGGTTTTAAACCGGAAGCTCATGGGACTGAGAAGTTTATGGATTACGGCTTTATGGCTGCCATGATGAGAGCGGATTATATGCCGCCAAAGGATATGTGGTTTGCCGGAGGTACTATAAATTATTATTATGTGGGACAATTCCTGGCGACCTTTTTGACAAAGCTTTCATTTATCAAAGCCAATGAAGGTTATAACCTAATGCTTATGACGCTGGCTGCTTTTGGATTTGTACTGCCATACGCAATTGTATACAATGTGACCTTAAGATATCTAAAAGATAAAGGGGCGGCAAGCAGATGGAAGGCTCCATTTGCTGGTGTTCTATCCGGTGCCGGAGTATCTTTGGCAGGTAATATACACTTTGTAATATTCTATTGGGTAGTACCGGGGATTCGTTCTTTTCTTGGCATAACCGGAGATTTTAAGGATTATTGGTTTCCGAATTCCACAAGATATATCGGATATAACCCGGATACCCATGATAAGACCATACATGAATATCCAAGTTATTCTTTTGTATTAGGAGACCTTCATGCCCATGTATTAAACATTATGTTGGTATTGACAGTGACAGCGGTTCTTTTCGCCTGGCTGCTAAAGCGCAGGAAGCTCATGGATGAGGGTTATGGGGAAGAAAAGTATCCCAAGCTGTTGAAGGAAATCTTTGATCCCCATATTTTACTGGTAGGATTTTTTATTGGTGTATTTCATACTACGAACTTTTGGGATTATCCCATATATTTTGTAGTAGCAGGGGCAGTGATATTATTTTTCAATCTAATATTCTATGGGTTTCATATAAGAGCCTATGGAGTGACTGCGCTGCAAGGAGCGGTAGTGCTGGTACTGTCTGAAATTACGGCACTTCCTTTTACCTTGAATTTTGATCAGATATCGACGGAAATTAACATTGCCCAGACCCATACACCTCTATACCAGCTCATTATACTTTGGGGGCTTCCGGTTGCGGTTGTGCTTGGATTACTGATTGAACTTATAATGCTTCAAAGAAGAAGGGATAAAGGATTAAACCTTCAGATTTCAGAAAATAGTGAAATAATCTATCAAGAAGAGGTAAATAAGAATAAATATACCGGCATAAAAGGTTTTATGTATCACCTTACAATTTCGGAATTATTTATTCTGACTATTGGCCTTTGTGCTATTGGGTTGGTACTGATTCCGGAAATTATTTATGTAAAGGATATTTATACCGGAGATTATAAAAGAGCGAATACGATGTTTAAGTTAACTTATCAGGCGTTTATTCTCTTTGGTACCAGCAGCGGATTTATTTTTGCAAAATTTATTCATAAACCTGTTTTCACCTGGCAGAAGAAGTTTACTGTTATCACGTTGATTTTATTCTTATGTACTTTGTGGTACAGCGAAGTATCCATAAAAGCCTGGTATGGCAATATTTTTGCAGTGAAAAACTATAAGGGACTTGATGCTATTGCCTTTATGGAAAAAACAATGCCGGATGATTATGAGACAGTGAAATGGCTTAATGAAAATATATCCGGTACTCCTGTGGTGCTAGAAGCAAACGGTGACAGTTATACGGATAATGAACGCATATCCATGGCAACGGGACTTCCGACAGTTCTTGGCTGGTATGTTCATGAGTGGCTCTGGCGTGGCGATACGGCTGTTTTAAACGAGAGAATTGATGATATCAAGAATCTATATACAGCAACAGACAGAAGTATTGCGCAGGACATTATTGAAAAGTATCATATTCAATATATTTATGTAGGAAAGCTGGAGCAGGATAAGTTCCCTGAGATGAACCAAAGTTTCATAAAAAGTCTTGGCAGTATAGTTCTTGACTATGCTGAAACCTCGGATAAGAGTTATGAATCATTTTTAATTAAAGTTTCTGACTAAAGTAAAATTTATTTTTTATAGTTTTTAGATAAAAGAAAATCCAGGCAGTATTGTAGGTTCGCTTATGATTCTGCCTGGATTTTATGTTAATTTAAGACTTATTTTTATTGATAAAACAATATTAATAAGGAAAACAAAGCGTTATCATCCATAAAAAACATACTCTTAAAGAAACAACTAACATAAATTTCCTGAGTATTTCAAGATTTACGGAACATAATAATAGTGTAACAAACAACAACAAAGAATTATTTAAGCCGAAACAAAAGACGGCAAGAATAAGTAAATGGAGGAGTTTATTATGTCAAGTAGAAACAGAGCAGAAGTACCTCAGGCTAAAGAAGCCTTAAACAGATTTAAGTATGAAGTAGCAAGTGAAATCGGTGTACCTTTAAAACAGGGATACAACGGAGACTTAACTTCTTACCAAAACGGCAGCGTCGGTGGAATGATGGTTAAAAAGATGATAGCCGAACAGGAAAAGAAGATGTCCGGCCAGCAGTAATATAGAGGGATGAAAGTTGGGTTCTAAACCAAAGGCTCTAGACCATTGGTTTAGAGCCCTTCTTTCTTTTGCACAGAGTTTACGTGATTCATTATAATTCTAATTTATTCAAATACTGCCAATGTTTGGTTTTTTAACAGATTGATTGAATATTTTGCATTTGTGGAGTAGAATAGTATTCATATATAAACTAGGAAACTTGTACTAGGCCGTAAAATTGGGTTGACAAACCAAGAGAATAATATACAATATTATTAGATATTTTAGTGAAATCAAGCGCATCAGAAGTGCATTTGTAACAGGAGTTTATATGAGAGTAATTGCAGGAACAGCTAAGAGAATACCATTAAGAACAGTGGAAGGGTTAGAGACAAGACCGACTACGGACAGAATTAAAGAGACTCTGTTCAATATGGTCAATAACAGGCTGACTGACTGCGATTTTTTAGATTTATTCAGCGGGAGCGGAGCCATTGGGATTGAAGCATTAAGCAGAGGCGCGGGTTCCGCTGTTTTTGTTGAAAACAATAAACATGCCATGGAGTGCATAAAATATAATTTGAATGCAACCAGGCTTGACGAAAAGGGACAAAGGCTTTTAATGGATGCTGTTTCAGCCATCCGTGCTCTCGAGATTCAAGGGAAGGTATTTGATATTATATTTATGGATCCTCCCTATAACCATCTCTATGAGCAGCAGGTTTTAAATGCTTTGAAGAATTCAGGAATTGTCTACTGTGATACCTTAATCATCGTAGAGGCTTCTAAGGAGACAAGCTTTGATTATCTCTTAGAAACACCTTTTCGTATCACAAAAGAAAAAGTATATAAGACAAATAAACATGTTTTTATAGAGCCAGTGCAGCTTGGAAAGGAAATATAATGAGAATCGGGATATATCCGGGAAGTTTTGACCCGGTAACCTTTGGGCATATTGATATTATCAAACGTGCTTCCAGGCTGGTGGATATCTTAATTATAGGTGTTCTGACTAACAGCAGCAAGGCCCCTTTATTTACAACAAAAGAACGGGCAGAGTTTCTAAAGATTGCAACAGCAGATATCAGTAATGTAAAGATAGAAGAGTATCAGGGACTTTTGGTGGATTATGCCAGAGAAAAGCAGGCAAATGTTATATTCAGAGGTTTGAGAGCAGTGACAGATTTTGAATATGAACTGCAGCTGGCACAAACGAATCATATACTGAATGCGGCTGTGGATACGGTTTTCCTTACAACCAGCATGGAATATGCTTATCTTAGCTCCAGTACTGTAAAGGAAATAGCAAGCTATGGGGGGAATATTGAGAAATTTGTTCCGGCTCCTATTGTCCAGGCGATTTATGATAAATATCAAGAGTTAAGGAGAGTTTAGGATGGGTGCTAGTAGAATAGAACAATTAATTGAAGATATTTACGAATTTGTAGAAAGCTGCAGGATGCAGCCCTTATCATCCACAAAAGTAATCGTTCCAAAAGATGAACTCTATGATTTATTGGATGAATTACGTCTTCGTACACCGGATGAGATAAAAAGGTATCAGAAAATTATAGCAAACAGAGATGCGATTATCGCTGATGCAGAAGAAAAGGCAGCTGCTATTCTGGCCGAAGCCGGAGAGAGAGCAAATGCCCTTTTAGAAGAAAGTGAAATTATGCAGCAAGCCTACTACCACGCAGAGGTTTTGGCAAAGAATGCGGAAGAAGAGGCTGAGCGTCTTGTAAATGAAGCCAATGAAGATGCGGTTCAGATACGCCAGAGTGCTCTATCCTATACCTCCGATATGTTGACGGATGCTGAACAGATACTGGAGAATGCTTATCAGAGCAGCAAATCTAAATATGACAGCCTATTGACTACCCTGAAGGGAAATCTTGAAATTATTGCAAGTAACAAAAGAGAACTGGTAAATGAATCTGCCAGAAATGAAAGTCCCTATGAGCAAAGTGCCGCAGCGTCAGAAGCCGGTAGAGCATCACAGAGCAGAGAAGGTGTGACACAGGAGGAATTCGAAGAATTCGGCTTTGATGAAAACACTTTCTTAAATGGTATTGATTAAGTAATATATACATAAATGGCTGCTAATAGGAATGCTACAGTCATATGAAGCAGCTTTTGTATAATATATGTATGTATAGATAGCCTTGTATCATTGATTACACTTTTGGTCTGAGCCAGACCGGATAGACCGCCGAATGCTGTAATCATTGTAATCAGGGCTATTTTTATGTCCATGGGAAAGGCTGCGTTACTGATTTTGTTAATTCCCGTTGTAATCTCGATAAACCCTAATACTATAATCTTCAATGTACTGTTTGAGGAACCGATATCTGAGATAATCTGTGCACTGATGGAAAAGAGGATAACATAACCACCAACACGGGTTATGATATCAAAAGCATCCATAATGCTTTTATCCAGTTTCTTAAAATCAAAACGGCTGTTATCCTCTTGTGGGTTCACAAATCCGGCTAAATCCGCAGATTTCCTTGCCTGTATATTGAGGGCTGTGAGCTTTTTCCTATAATGAGACAGCTGCTTTTTTCGAATAGCACTCCAGAGGAAGGTGGAGAAAAGTGCAGAAGAATATAGTATCACGAGGAGAGCTATTCGGATATCCGGCCTGTTAAGCTGAGTAAGTGAGATATAGCTCATAATAAACATTGGGCTCGCATTGTTGCATAAACCTAAGAGATATTGTCCTTCTTCTACACTAAGCTCTCCTCTTTTTATCATATCGGAAGTTGTTTTGGCACCTACCGGAATTCCTGAAAGAAAGCCAATTAATACCGGATAACAGCCGTTTTTTGATACCCGGAATATTCGGTGAAAGATGGGATACAATATTCTGCTTAACAGCACAGAGATTTTCATCTGTACAATCAGGTTGGATAAGATCATAAAGGGCAGCAGAGTAGGAAGTAATGTATTAAACCATAGCAGCAACCCTTTTTTTGCTCCCTGGAAGGAAGAGATGGGATAGATCAGTATGATAGCTAGAAAAAATAAAACGATGGCTCTGGGGATATTTCTTTTTAATGTATTTTTAAGCTGCATGATAGGTTGATAAGAAATATATCTATCTCCTCCTTGTATTACTATAATCTATTTTAGAAAGATATAGGATATACCTTAAAAGCAATTTCTTTCATTTTGAAAAACAGGTATAATTTTCCGGAGGATTCATGATATAATGAAAGAGCAGTATGGAATTTGAAGTATACTAAAAATTCTGAGGGGATTGAAGAACATGAACATCTCTTAGGTTCATGAATGAATCATGGACGGGCTGTGAAATACTAAGAAATATGAAGCAGAAAGGAAAAACAGATGGAACAGGTTACGCTTAAAAAACGAAGTGAAGTGAATTCAGAAAACAAATGGTCCATAGAAGATTTATTTGCCAATGACGAATTATGGAAAGAAGAATATAGCAAAACCAAGGAAGAAATAGAAAAAGTAAAAAATTACAGAGGAAAATTATCTGAGTCCGGCAAAATCATGCTTGACTTTCTAAAACTTCAGGATAATATAAACTTTCATCTGCAGCGGGTATATGTGTATGCAAATGAAAAATACCATGAAGATACAAGTAATAGCTTATACCAGGGATTTTCCGAGCAGGCAGGAAATCTGGCGGTAGAGTATGATGCAGCAGTATCCTTTGCCAATGCAGAAATTCTATCTATGCCGGAAGAAATATTATTTAATTTTATTAAAAATACACCGGGACTTTCAGCATATGACTTCGCGTTAAAGGAAATCCTTCGCAATAAGCCTTATACCTTAAATGGTGAGATGGAAGAACTCTTAGCTATGGCCGGAGATATGGCATCCTCTGCTCAGACGATTTTTTCAATGTTTAACAATGCTGATATCAAGTTCCCATCCATTAAGAATGAAAACGGGGAGCTAACAGAACTTACCCATGGCAGATTTATTCTGTTTCTTGAAAGTTCAGACAGAAACGTTCGCAGAGAGGCTTTCCAGAGCATTTATTCTTCTTATATGAAGTTTAAGAATACATTAGCGGCAGTTTATAGCGCGAATGTTAAGAAAGAAGCCTTTTATTCCAAAGCCAGAAAATTTCCTTCCACTATGGCTATGAAATTATACGGAAGTAATATACCGGTAGAGGTGTATAAGAATCTGATTGAGACAGTACATGAAAAGATGTCACTTATGCACCGTTATGTGGCCTTAAGAAAGAAATTGATGGGCTTGGAAGAGCTTCATGTATATGATTTGTATACACCTATTGTAAAGGATGTAGACATAAAATATAGTTTTGAAGAGGCAAAAGACCTTGTGGTGAAAGCATTGGCTCCTATGGGCGAGGGTTATTTAAAAATCTTGCAGGAAGGCTTTGAGAACAGGTGGATTGATGTGTATGAAAACCAGGGAAAGCGAAGCGGCGCTTATTCCTGGGGAGCCTATGGAACTCATCCGTATGTATTGTTAAACTATAATAATAGTCTGGATAATGTATTTACCCTGGCACATGAGATGGGGCATGCTATGCACAGCTACTACTCATTTAATCACCAGCCGATTACTTATTCGGATTATAAAATATTTGTTGCAGAGGTTGCTTCTACCTGCAATGAGGCTTTGTTGATGGAATACATGCTTTCTTCCACAGAGGATAAGAAGGAGAAAGCATATCTGATCAATCATTTCCTGGAGCAGTTCCGTACAACCCTTTACAGGCAGACAATGTTTGCAGAATTTGAAATGCTTACCCATGGAATGGCACAGAGAGGTGAAGCATTAACTGCGGAGACTTTAAGTGCCAAGTATAAAGAACTGGTAGGCTTGTACTATGGGGAAGAACTTGTTCTGGATGAAGAAATTGCTTATGAATGGTCCAGAATACCTCACTTTTATACACCTTTCTATGTTTATCAATATGCTACCGGTTACTCTGCAGCCATTGCACTTTCCAGAAAGATATTAAATGAAGGGGAGAGTGCTGTAAAAGACTATATCGGTAAGTTCTTGCAGGGCGGCAGCTCTGATTACCCTATAGAGCTTCTTAAAAAAGCCGGTGTTGATATGAGCAGTAAAGAACCTATCAGGCAGGCCTTGGATCTGTTTGAGGAACTTCTTGATAAGATGGAAGAATTGCAGGGTTAGTAAAATCGGGCTATAGAAGAACCAAGACAGAATTAGAATATAAATAAAACAGGGAATCATCCTGCAGATATTAGTCCTGCAGGATGATTCCCTGTTTATATTCATCCTTTGGCATTACGCCAAATTTATGATATACCACCTCATTATAGAGGGCGGTTGAGAAAAATTCTTCTTTTAACATAGACTCAGCAGATTTTGGCAGTTTGTGCTCCATACCTCCGACTTTTGTAATTAGAGGAAGTCTGCTCTTTTTTGCTACCGTTCGAAGGAGAGGAGATGAATTTTTTTTAATTCCCAGGATTCGTGCGTACTGTGAATAGCCATTTACTTTATAATGATTCATGGAATCCTCTG
Source organism: Anaerocolumna chitinilytica (assembly GCF_014218355.1). Lineage (NCBI taxonomy): Bacteria > Bacillati > Bacillota > Clostridia > Lachnospirales > Lachnospiraceae > Anaerocolumna > Anaerocolumna chitinilytica. The sequence goes on along the minus strand of NZ_AP023368.1, from coordinate 3,835,620 downwards.
TGATATTTAACAGTATATGAAGCAGAGAGCGGTTTATCCGGGTAAGGGTCCATTGCTTTGATTTCATAAGTTTGGCAGCTTCGGCAAAGGATAAACCAGGTTCCATCAGGCTCTTTATCCGGTTAGCGAGATCCGGTGTAACATCTAAATATCTTGAAAGGGATGATTTGGTCTCGTTCATAAGTTTGTATTGCAATAAAAGAGAAAAATCTTCTTCGAAAATCGGCCAAGTCTTTTTGTAAGAAGCACTCAATATATGAAATATTTCCTTTGGTACATGATTAATAAGATCCGTAAGCATCGAGCCGTTACGTACTGCCCCTCTTATAGCGGTAGCACTGCTGATAATGGTACCGTTGCCTTGGTTTAAAGTATCCTTATGATAACCGGAAGAAATCCTTGGAATTGTGATTGGTTCAATGCTGCTGTTTTGTGAAGTAAGAGCTTTTATATACTCCATTCCCAGGATATTGTTAGGAGAAGAAAAAAGGTCATCATCTGCCCCTTTCAGATATACTTTTAAGGCTTCCATACGGGCCTGAGGGAAGGTCTTGCCGGTTTTTAGGGCATCATTAAGAACCTTTTTAAACAGCGGCGGTTCCGCTAAAAGAATTTCAGAGGCTTCTTTCAGCGTCTGGATGTTTCCGCATTCACTTCCAAAGCATAGAGAGTCTACTACGCCGATACCTTCCAGAATGGAAACTGCACCCATAGAAAAATATTCAGCACTGGCACTGGCAAAGCATACAGGAAGTTCTAATACCAAATCGGCTCCGCAAGATAGTGCCATTTTTGTTCGACTGTACTTATCCATGAGAGCAGGAGCGCCTCTTTGTACATAATTACCGCTCATTACTACGATACAGTAATCTGCTCCGGTCAGTTTACGGGCTTCTTTTATATGATGATAATGACCATTGTGAAATGGATTATATTCGGTTATTAATCCTACGACTTTCATACGATTCTCCTTGGGACAGGTAACTTATTGATTATCCCTTTTCATTTATCTATCAATAAATATTACGATATTACACATTTATATTTCCTACTATAGAGGAAAAAACAATAGAAGTAAAGGCACGAATGAAATTTAATCCGAATTCTGCTCAGCTAAGGTTTTTTTAGGATAACTCCTAAGCTGCTTATAAGGAAAACGTAAGAATTTCAGCCTATAAAAGGGATGTACAATCAAGAAGTAATTGGTATAATAGAATTGATAACTAGTTAGGGGGGAACTACATGATTAGGATTGCATTGTGCGATGATGAGAGGGACGAACTTAATTTATTGGAAACAGTCATAAAGCAATATGAAGAAGAGAGAAATCTTTCATTCCGGATAACATCCTATAAAAGAGGGGAAGAACTTATAGGCAATTGGGAGAATTTTGACATTGTTTTTTTGGATATCAGAATGAGTGGAATGGATGGAATGGAGGCAGCAAAAAGCATTCGCAAGAAGGATATGCAGGTAGAAATTATCTTTATTACCAGCCATATAGGATTAACGAGAGAAGCTTTAGCTGTACATGCCTTTGAATATCTTGAAAAGCCTGTCAGTAAAGAAGTTCTTTATCAGCAAATGGATGAGGTTTTAGATAAGATTTCCCGTAACAAGCAGATTGAAGCAAAGCGGAAGGAGATTGTGGAAATTAATGCTGGTAAAAGCGTTATACGAATTGCTGTTGACGATATTTATTATTTTGAAAGAAATGACCGTAAGATTAAAGCAGTTACAAAAAAGGGCAGTTTTATTGTAAATGAGACCATATCTTCCTTAGAACAGAAATTGAAGACTTTTGATTTCGTGATGCCCCACCAAAGCTTTGTAGTAAATATCAACCAGATGCAGGATTATTATAAGGACGAAATTATAATGATGAACAGTGATACCATTCCGGTTGCCCAGAAAAGATCCTCGGAATTTAAAAAGGTAATGCGTGATTTTTTACAGAAGCAAATGAATAAGAGCTTATAGCACGATTCCAAATGAGAATTTGAAATAGAAAAATGAGATTGGAAAGGGCCAGAGAATGTCTTGGCTTATAAAGGTGTTCAAATGAGTGAAGCAATTTATGTGATAGGATTGCTACTGTCGGGGTTTGTTACAGTACATATTACAATGGATTTTTTAAAGACTTGTTTTGAGAGGAAATATACAAAGTGGGTATATGTACTTTATGAAGCTGTCTTTGTTTTGATTTTGGCAGGTGTAAACGCCATAGGAAATGCATGGTTAAATCTTATTACTGTATTTGCTTTTGCAGGATTTCTGGCAGTCAGGATGTACAAGGGGAAGATAATACATAAGCTTTCTTTTATAATCATACTGATTATTGGTATGAGTGCCTGCGAATCGGTCGGCTTAATTCTATTGCACAGTTTTTATCACTGGGCTGATGTTTCCATTGCCTCAGATAAATTGGGTAATTTCTATGATATGACAATAAGCCAGGTGTTTGTTATCCTGGTCAGCCATCTGTTCCTTATCCGGTTGGCCAGAAAAAAAGATATCAGTCATCTGAATTTACAACAATATCTATTTACCTTTATTTATTCCGTATTCAGTATTATGAATATTTATTGCCTTTCTGTTGGTCTGAAAATTACAAACAAAGTGGAATTCATCTGTGCTTTGGTTACCAATGTGGGAATTGTTATCATAAATATTTATTTTCTTAATATTTTGGAATATGAATCAGAAAATAACCGCCTAATATATGAAAACCGGTTATTTGAACAGCAGTCGAAAATGCAGTACCAGTACTATGATGCATTGGAGCTGCAATACCGGGAATCTTTAAGCATTATCCATGATGTAAAACGGCATATCCGCTCCATAGAAGAGCTATATAAGAATCAGGATACGGATGTGGCAAAGGAATATGCTATAACCATTAACAATAGACTGGATTCTTTTCGATTAAATGAATATACCTCCAACCGTATGTTAAATGTTATATTAAATGATAAAATGAAGCTTGCAGAAAGTCATAAAATTGATTTTCAATGCAAGATAGATGAGATTGACCTAAGTTTTATAGATAACATGGATCTTACGACGATATTTGCCAATCTATTGGATAATGCTATAGAGGCCAGTGCCAACGCACCCGGCAGTAAAAGTATTAATCTTAAGGTGGGATCTTTTAATAATTTAATTGGGGTAACTATAAAAAATACAATGGCAGAGACAACGGAACCCTGTGTGGGAGTAAGTGGAATTGAGCATAATATCAGGGCAAAACATAGAGGTATTGGTATCCCGAATGTTGAAGCTGTTATCGCAAAATATAATGGTGACATTGATATGGAAAAAGACGAAGGGGTTTTTACTGTAAGTATAGTTTTATCGAAAACAGGGAAAAGACACGGAGCAATGTAGAATAGACAAAAAACCTGTCGATTATGCATAAGCACTTGATTTTTTAAAGGAGAGAATTCTATAATAAAGCTGTATACATAGAATCAGGGGGGATTCGGGTGTTTAGCAAAGCAGCAGATAACATGGTGAATAAGTTGGTTAAAATGAAAATTATAGAGGCGGAAGACTGTGAACTTTACCGCTTTGGTATTGAAACGGCACTTTTAAAGGGAATTCACCTGATATCCTATCTTATTCTTGGCCTTCTCCTAGGTAAAACAATAGAGCTTATTATATTCCTTATTGCTTTCATACCTCTTAGGGAATATGCCGGAGGATACCATGCTGCAACAAAAAAGGGATGTTACATTATTTCCTGTTTATGCATACTTTCGATGTTGCTTATCCTAAGAGTATTTCCTGCAGCTTATTATTCTAATAGTATGTATCTGGCAGTATTTTCTGGGGTTTTGCTTCTGTTTTTAGTACCCGTGGAATCAAAGAATAAACCCTTGGATGATTCAGAAAGAGCATATTTTAAAAGTAAGGCAGGCTTTATCATAGTACTATTACTGACATTATCCTTATTTCTCTTTATGCTCAATCAGTTCTCTCTTAGCTTTTTGCTGGCATTAGTGTTATTTTACGAGATGATTGCAGCTGTAACTGGTAAGATAATTCTGCAAAAAGGAAAAAATTGACAGAACAATTTGGATATTCGAGCTAATATTCTGACAAAATGAAAAATAATTAGTATTAATTGGTACCTATTTATCGTAGAATAGACAAAAAAAATGTAGAATAGACATGGCATATTGATAAAAAATTCATTATCCTATATAATAACGATTGAAATAGTTATCACAGACAATTTTATAAGGAGGTTTTTGTGAAAAGTCAGCTTGAAAAAAGACTACTAAACGCAGTTTCGAAGATAGCTTTGGATAATGCCAAGAAATCAGCTAATTCTGCATGTGTGTTTGTTGGCTATCAGGCTAAACTTCCGGAGTCAGTGAAAAACTTAAGAAAATTTTAATTTGCTACAAAATTCACTCCTACAATTTTTTAGCAGCAAAAATACTGTTAGGCCATATAGCCTAACAGTATTTTTTTGTAGAAAAACAGCAATATCCCTCCTTGCCAGACTTTTCGTACTGTGTTACTATATGCCTAGCTTTAATCATTATTTTTTCCTGTTATAATACCGGTTAAAAGTGGGAAAAATGAAAGACATACCATAAATAGTACAAAAGTACATTAAAATAAATAATAAAAATGATGGAATTTGTTACTTGTAACGAAAAAAGTTTTAGTCTATAATGTATGCTGAGATATTATCGCTCATTTCCCATGGATTAATATACCTGGCAGGTGTATACATATTGGGCTGAGTATGCAAAGTACATTGTTTGTATTACGAAAGGAGATTTTTGTAATGGGATTCATTGACACTATTAAGGAAAGGGCAAAACAGAATAAAAAAACCATTGTTCTGCCGGAGACAAGTGACAGAAGAACACTGGAGGCTGCTGCCAAAATATTGGAGGAAGGGATTGCTAATATCATTCTTGTAGGTAAAAAAGAAGATATTGAAGCAGGCGCACAGGGCCTTAATATATCCGGGGCTACTATCGTTGATCCTTTTACTACGGAAAAGCTTAGCGGCTATGTTGACCTTTTGGTTGAACTTAGAAAAAGTAAAGGTATGACACCGGAAGCTGCAAAAGATGCACTTACGAAGGATTTTCTAACCTTTGGTGTAACAATGGTTAAAGCCGGTGATGCTGATGGAATGGTAGCAGGTGCTATCAATGCAACCGCTAATGTATTAAGACCGTCACTTCAGATTTTGAAAACAGCACCTGGAACGAAGTTAGTTTCTGCTTTCTTCGTAATGGTTGTACCTGATTGCGAATATGGTGCCAATGGTACCTTCATTTTCTCCGATGCCGGATTAAATCAGAATCCTAATGCAGAAGAGTTAGCTGCTATCGCAGGAAGCTCTGCTAAGAGTTTTCAGCTGTTAGTAGGAGAGGAACCTGTTGTTGCCATGCTTTCACATTCTACAAAGGGAAGTGCAAAGCATGCGGATGTGGACAAGGTTCTGGAAGCAACAAGGCTTGCTAAGGAAGCATATCCGGATGTTAAAATAGATGGTGAATATCAATTAGATGCTGCTATCGTTCCTAGCGTAGGTGCACAAAAAGCACCTGGAAGTGATATTGCAGGAAAAGCTAACGTACTTATTTTCCCTGATTTGGATGCAGGAAATATTGGATACAAACTTACACAAAGACTTGCTAAAGCAGAAGCTTACGGCCCTATTACCCAGGGTATTGCTAAACCGGTTAATGACTTATCAAGAGGCTGTACAGCTGAAGATATCGTAGGTGTTATCGCTATTACTGCAGTTCAGGCTGCTGCAAACTAGATTGGGAAAATTTTGCGAATATCCAATCGAGAATTGGATATTCAGGAAAGAGGTTAAAATGAAAATATTAGTGGTTAATTGTGGTAGCTCATCATTAAAATATCAGTTAATAGATTCAGAAACAGAAAAGGCTTTAGCAGTAGGTATATGTGAGAGAATTGGAATTGACGGAAGATTAGTTCATACACCTGCCGGTGGTGAAAAAATCCGTATGGAAGCAGATATGCCGGATCATAAAGCTGCTATTAAATATGTATTGGATGCTTTAACAAGCAGTGAGTATGGTGTAATTGGACATCTTGATGAAATCGGTGCAGTTGGCCACCGTGTTGTTCATGGCGGTGAGAAATTTGCTTCTTCCATCGTAATTACAGATGATGTTATTGCAGGAATTGAAGAATGCAGCGATCTTGCACCTCTTCACAACCCTGCTAACTTAATTGGTATTCGTGCATGTCAGCATTTAATGCCCGGTGTACCTATGGTTGCCGTGTTTGACACAGCTTTCCATCAGACAATGCCTCAGAAAGCATATTTGTATGGTCTTCCTTACGCATATTATGAAAACTACAAAATCAGAAGATACGGTTTCCACGGAACCAGCCACAGCTTTGTAGCAAAGAGAGCAGTTCAGTTATTAGGACTTGACCCCAATAACTCCAAAGTAATCGTATGCCATCTCGGAAACGGCTCCAGTGTATCTGCAGTATTAAATGGCAAATCTATTGATACCAGCATGGGTCTTACTCCTTTGGAAGGACTTATCATGGGTACCAGAAGCGGAAGCATCGATCCTGCCATTATTGAGTATCTTATGAAAAAAGAAGGCATGACCATTGATGAGGTTATGGATGTTTTAAATAAGAAATCCGGTGTTCTTGGTCTTTCCGGACTGTCCAGTGACTTTAGAGATTTGGAAGATGCTACGGCTGAAGGCAATGAAAAAGCAATAATGGCTGTTGATGTATTCAATTATCATGTTGCAAAAACCATCGGTTCCTATGTAGCAGCTATGAATGGTGTTGATGCCATTGTATTTACAGCAGGTCTTGGTGAGAATGATAAGGCTGTAAGAAAAGGAACTATGAGCTACTTAGGTTATCTGGGTGTTGAAATAAACGAAGCAAACAACAATACCAGAGGTAAGGAAATAGAGCTGTCCACACCTGAATCCAAGGTTAAAGTATATATCATTCCTACTAATGAAGAGCTTGCTATAGCAAGAGAGACTGTTAGTCTCTTAGCATAAAAATCTTGTACTCTGCCAAATATATCAGGAAAAGTTAAAATATACATTGACAAATAATAGACCACTGATTATAATAGTAACAGTGCGAATTTTTGAAGATAGGAGATTGTTATGATTATTAATTTGTCAGAGATTATGTCAGTCAAAGGCAATGTCGTGTCTGTACAAGCTCCCATCGAAGCAGAGAATTTTTGTATGGAAGGCGAATCCTATCCTTTTGTAAAAAAGGAACCGGTAGACTTAAAGATAACCCATTTAGGTGACCGTAAGGTTAAACTGGAAGGCAGAAGTGAAGTCTCTCTGTTAATTCCGTGCAGCAGATGCCTTAAAGACGTAACCATCCCTTTAAATCTTGAATTTTCCAAGGAATTGGATTTTATGAAGGATTCAGAGGAACGTATTAAGGAATTGGATGAAACAAATTATATTAGTGGATATAATCTTGATGTTGATTTACTGGTCTATGACGAAATATTAATAGACTTTCCCATGAAGGTTCTGTGCGACGAGAATTGTAAAGGATTTTGCAAGGTATGCGGGTCTGATTTAAATAAAGGTGAGTGTTCTTGTGAAAAACAGGTCCTCGATCCCAGAATGTCAGTAATCCGAGATATATTCAATAATTTTAAGGAGGTGTAATCATGGGAGCTATCTGTCCGAAGAATAAACATTCCAAAGCGAGAAGAGACAGCCGTAGGGCAAACTGGAAAATGTCTGCACCTAATTTAGTAAAGTGCAGCAAGTGCGGTGAATTAATGATGCCTCACAGAGTGTGCAAAGCTTGTGGTTCTTATAACAAGAAAGAAATCATTTCTACAGAGAAATAATTGAAAATCAAGGCCTCCAGGGATTCCTGGGGGCCTTATTTTTTGTGCACTTGTCTTACTAAATGTCGATAAAAGTCAATATATGGAACGAAAGTCTAGTCTCTTTCATAAATTATAATGAAAGGAGGTAAGGACAATGAGTGAAGAAATAGCTAAAAAAGCTATTATTGAAACAAAAGCTCAAGTATCTGATTTAGATTACGGCAGATATGAACCTACTGCTTTGATGAGAGAATCATCAAGACTATTATTTCGTATTCCGGTATTTTTAAGCCATCCCAGCAGATTGAATTCTGTTCAGCAAATGTTTGTTGATGCCATAATCCTGCAGATTAGGGAAGCTTTATTGTTCCCAAGGACATTACCCATATCGGAACAGTATCCGGAGACACCATTAACCAATATCCGACGGATGATATTATCAAGTTATGGAATGGTATCACTTAATTTACGTCAGCGTGAGGTAGCATTTATACAGAATAATCTGAACCAGCCATTAACAGGAACTATTTGGGAAGGGAGCCCATTTGCCCAGATAGAACCGGCTATGGCTTATCAATATGGTTTGCCGCTGCTGCTGATCAGAGAAACCGGAGTAGAACAGAATGGAATCTGGTCATTTGGGATTGGACCGTTCTTGATTCTAGAGTGGGACTCCACTGCACCGGATCCTATCAATAGCTTTTTTGCAAAGAATGATTGGAAATCTATCTTCCAGAACTGGACCGGACAGGTAAGAAATGGTTACTATATACAGACAGAACCGCCTTTTCAGTATTCCTGTTCAAAAGATTTCGATTAATAAATATTTATAAAAATAGTTTCTATAAAATAGTATCTATAAAAATAGTTTCTATAAAATAGTATCTAGTAAAATAGTTTCTATCAAGAGAAGGAGCTATAAAAAAGTATTAAATATAAATAAGACCTTCAGGTTGCCCTGAAGGTCTTAAATAATACCGGTTTGAAATGTTAATTTCCTCCCGGGCCGTCTCTGCGCTCGGATTCATCTGAAGATATCCCGTATGCCTGTGACACCGTATGCATATCATTCATAGAAGATTCTAAGCTGGTGTTTGATTTGTTGACACTCACATCTTGCATCTTACCAGTTGTCTTATTCTTAGTACTGTTTTTAGAATTACAATTTTTCGTGTTTGCCATCATAAACTCCTTCTGAGACTTTTTTCGTTCTTTTACAAGAACCATTCACCATTAAATGTTTTAGCTATTTTTTTCATTTGCATCGAATATGCCAGTGATTTAATAATAACAATTATGCATTTATTAGTGAACAATGTTAGTATGACCTGAACGCTCTTTTTTATGTATGGATTACAGATGGTAATAATTTTTAATAAATAAAAGTAATTGTTCTCCAAAAGCCGCAAGCTCTTTCTGAGTCATTTCTTTTAACTTTTCAGATTCTATATAAGTGATTTTATCCGAATAATTTTTTTTAAAAATGATTTCTTTTGAAGTCTCACTTGATATGCTGTAAGGAATAAAGCAACCATTCTTTTTAATATAACAGGTCGAAGGTGTCGCTTTTTTCCGGTACTCCTTATCCACATACTGGGACACGCTTTTATGCACTGCCATATCCTCCAGTGGAAGATAATAATAATCCGATGGCGGTGAAAGATAATATTTAAGAGTCCCTGTATATACCGGAATATGAAATATTATTGTATTATCTCTGAAATCAATAACAAGTTCCATGCCTTCTATAATCTCCTGATTGGCTTTTAGGGAGACTTTTTCTTTTAAGGGACAGGTTACAGTAAAGTCCGCCGGGAAGAGAAAGGGTAATTGGCAGAATAACAGAATGTGGTTTTGCTCATTCTTAATTCGGCAGGTGGTTAAGGACTGAGAATTTGTTAATGCATTGTATTCTAAAATATCTTTGTAGTACAGCAAACCGGATATTGCGGGAAGATTCTTAATATCCTCCAGATTATGTAAGAGTAATATGTCTTCCAACTCACCGGCACTTGGGTTACTGCTGTTATTGACAGAGGCAGACTGAAGTGCTAGTCTTTCATAGGTCAATCTTCCTAAATAAGAGGAATAGAGGGAGATTAGTTCTTCACCGGAATAGGTATCTAGTCTTTTCAGATGAAGATAGCTCTCTATTGCTTTCAGGCGTGCACTTTCAAAGGATAATAATTTTTTAAGTGGAAGGATCAGCTTATATAAATCAAGACTTTCTATGAGGGTAAAAGGGTCAGTTAATCCATACATTTCAGCTTTTTTCTGGAGATAAGGAATATCAAATCCACTGCCATTGTAATGGATTAAACGCCGGTAATCCTTTAAAAAGTCAAAGAAAGCAAGGATAAACTCAGACTCCTTTAAAGGTTCCGTGTTCAGCCATTGGATAATTTGCCAGGTTTCCTCCTTGTAGTACATACAGCCAATAAGATAAACATAGGATGTTTTGGCTGAAAAACCTGTGGTTTCTATGTCAAAAAACAAAACTTCTTCCTTACTATAAGGAGCATGAATCGGGTATGTATCTTCTATTTGCAGCAGAGTATTTTTTATTTTCATATTTTCAGCCCTTTTTACATATAATACTTATTTTATCATAAGATAACAGGTTTACAAGTGGGATAATTATCTGAATGGCGTAAGTATAAGGTGTATGCTGTATTACCGATTGTTTTTAGCAGAAGTAAAGGAATTCAGTAAATATCAATAGTAGTTCTCTGGAATAAGAGTAAAATTAGGCTATATTTTCTTATTTGGATATGCTAGAATGTTAACAGTACATTGAGGCAAGGGTGGGTTACCATGTTTGATGTTAAAATTTTCGGGTTAGATTTATTACATATCTTTTATAATTTCTTTTTATATTCTGTATTTGGCTGGGTTTATGAAAGTACGTTAGTATCAGTGAAGAAACGGTCTTTTGTCAACAGAGGGTTTTTAAATGGTCCTGTAATTCCGATTTATGGTTTAGGAGCTACAATTGTTTACATATTTTTCTGGCAGATAAGAAATGTCTTACCAGTTGTTTTTTTTGGTGGTATGGTACTTGCCAGTCTCTTAGAGTATTTCACTTCTTGGATTATGGAAGTGGTTTTTCATGCGAGATGGTGGGACTACAGTGACAATCGGTGGAATATAAAAGGAAGAATATGTCTGCTTTCGGCAACTGTCTGGGGTATTTTGTCGGTTCTTGAAATTTCACTGCTGCAACCTAAGGTAGTAGAGCTTTTTTACATTATTCCAAGAATTGCAGGGATATATGCTGTATCCATCTTGTCTATACTGTTTATAATAGATACATGGATAACGGTGGTTCAGACCTTGAGAATGGATAAGATATTTGCTGAGATGCTACGGCTTAAGGATGAATTTAATGAATACATAGAAAAAACCAGAATCTATGAGACAAAAGAAGAAATCAAGAAAAAACTTACGGGATATAAGATTTTTGAACTTTCAGACAGAATAAGAAAGTTTATGGATGAGAACAAAGAAAAGCTGTTGGAACGCAACCATAATCAGGTGGATTTTGATTTTAAGAGCCTGAGACAGGAAGTTGAACACCATATTGTTGAATATATTACGAAAATTCAAACCATGTCTGGGACGGCTACACATATACAAAGACGTCTATTGGCAGCTTTCCCTAATTTACAGATAATAAGAAGAAATAAGAAAGAAGATAAAAGCTCTTCTGGTGCGGACAGCGTGGTCGAAGCGGCAGAGTATACTATTGGGAAGGAAGAGAGAAACATCAGGTGGGCAGATATGAATACAAATGATAATTTGATAGGAACTACGAAAAGCTATATAAGCGGATTTTTTAGAGTTTCCCTGGTTGGCATCTTGGTTCTAATACAGATGGCAATTATTGTTGTGCTGGGATATTGGCTTAGCGGTTCCGGTGTATATATTTATCTTTTTATTGAAATTGCAAGTATTTTTATAATTGTAGGATTAGTGAATGATAACAGAAATTCATCCTATAAAATAGCCTGGATCTGCATTATATTATTACTGCCGGTAACAGGGCATATTATGTATGCACTATGGGGAAAATCCGGTTCTACAAAAAAAATCGAACGTAAGATATTAGCCTGTATCGAACATGGCAATACCTTTTTAAGCTATGACACTGAGACCGCTGTATCCTATGCGAAGAGATACCCAACCAAGAGCAGAATGTCAAGATACATGGAATCTCAAAGTTTTCCTTTGTATAAAAACAATCAGGTTACTTATTATCCTATGGGGGAAGATACCTTTGAAGCGATATTTAAGGATATAGCCCAGGCGAAGAAGTTCATTTTTCTCAACTTCTTTATTGTTGGAGAAGGGGTTTTATGGGATAGAATGAAAACTGTCCTTTTAAAGAAAAAAAGCGAAGGTGTAGAAATCCGATTTATGTATGATGATTTTGGGGCTTCTCTTCGTACCTCCAATGGTTTCAGAAAGAATCTGGAGGCAGAAGGAATTCAGACAGCGGTTTTTAATCCTATTCATAAATATACGGATAAACTTTATATGAACTACCGCAGTCATCAGAAAATCATTGTAATTGACGGTAACATAGGTTATACAGGCGGTATGAATCTGGCAGATGAATATGTGAATCTCATAGAACGCTTTGGTAAATGGAAGGATAATGCTGTTCGAGTAGAAGGTGATGCTGTATGGGGACTTACAGTTACCTTTTTACAGATGTGGGAGATTTGTAAGAGCGGGGAATGGATGGATTACAATACCTACCGGCCGACAGTAGTATTTCCGGAAAGTGAAGTATATTGCCATGTGATCTCCGATGGTCCAGCGAACAGGCCCAATAATCCTATTGAGAGCATTTATAAGCAGATAATACATTATGCCAAGAAATATGTTTATATCACAACACCTTATCTCGTTATTGAAGACGATATGAAGCAAGCATTGATTGAGGCCGCACAAAGCGGGATTGATGTAAGAATCATAACGCCGAATATTCCCGATAAAAAGAATGTAAAACGTCTTACTAATTATAATTACGGGCAATTATTAGAAGGCGGAGTAAAAATTTATGAATATACTCCCGGTTTTATCCATGCAAAGACCATTATTAATGAAGACTGCGGTATAGTCGGTACAATCAATATGGATTATAGAAGCTTCTTTCTTCATTATGAATGCGGACTTTGGATGTGTAACAGAGAGACAATAGATGTTATAAAGAAGGATCTGCTGCAGACTATGGACATCAGTAAAGAAATTACTCTAGATGAATGGAAACATCGTCCATGGCATTTGAAAGCCTGTCAAAGGGTATTAAATCTTTTTTCAACTTTAATGTAGACAAAGGAGATACAGATGAAGAAAATCAGTCTAAATGGCATGTGGGCTATGAAAATAAACGGAGAAAATGTGTATGGAATCAGCAATGATTATATGCCTGCCAAAGTACCGGGCTCAGTTTATGAAACATTAATGGATTTAGGAAAAATGCCGGATCCGTATTACCGGGATAATGAACTTAATGCTCTTAAACTGATGGAGCAGGATTTTACTTATCAGACGGTTTTTAATCTGACAGAGGATATGCTTGAGCTGGATGGACTTCTTCTTCGCTTTGACGGCATTGATACCTTGGGGGGAGTGTTTTTAAACGGTTCCTCTATTGGAAAAACAGAAAATATGCACCGTATTTGGGAATTTGATATAAAAGACCTTGTAAGAGCAGGGGAAAATGAATTAAGAGTTGTATTATATTCACCAACAAAGTTTATTAAGGAAGAACAGCAAAAATGCTATACCGGCGGCAGTCATGAGTGTATGGATGGTTTTCCTCATATTAGGAAAGCTCATTGTATGTTTGGTTGGGATTGGGGTCCTAGGCTGCCGGATGCGGGAATATTCAGAGATGTAAATGTATTAGGTATTCAAGAATGCCGTTTTGAACAAGTCTATGTAAGACAACAGCATAAGTCGGAAGGTGTGCTGCTTGATATCGATTGGAGTCTGGAGTTATTTGGTGAGGAGACCTTAACTGAGGTAGAATTTCAGGTAATCGGACCAAAGGGTGATATCTATAATCAGACCGAAGACGGTAATGTTCTCATAACGGAGCCTGACCTTTGGTGGCCTAACGGATATGGAAAACAGCCTTTGTATACCGTAAGAGGTGAAGTTAGGAATGAAAAGGGAGAGGTACTTGATCTTTGGGAGAAGAGAATCGGACTTCGCACCCTGACAGTAAAGAGAGAAAAAGATGAATGGGGAGAGAGTTTCTGTCATGTAGTAAATGGTGTACCGGTTTTTGCTATGGGAGCGGATCATATCCCGGAGGATAATATTCTTGGCAGAGTAACAAAAGAACGTACCAGAGCCTTACTTGATGACTGTATAGCCGCTAACTTTAATAGTATCAGAGTATGGGGCGGCGGTTACTATCCGGATGACTTTTTCTTTGATATCTGTGATGAATTGGGACTTATGGTTTGGCTTGATTTTATGTATGCATGTGCTAGCTATGAGCTGGATGATAAGTTTGAAGCAAACATCAGACAGGAAACCATAGATAATGTTCTTCGTATCAGACATCATGCCTGCCTTGCCCTTTGGTGCGGCAATAACGAGATGGAAACACAGGTACAGGATAAAGCCTGGAAGCCGTCTCCCAAACAGGTAATGGACTATATTAAAATATATGAATATATCATACCAAGCATTCTGAAAGAATATGACCCAATGACCTTTTACTGGCCCTCATCACCTTCTTCCGGAGGAAATTATGAGGATTCCTGGAATCCTAACAAGGGGGATACTCACTATTGGGATGTTTGGCATGGTAATAAACCTTTCTCGGAATATCGAAAGTTCCATTTCCGTTATGCTTCGGAGTTTGGTTTTCAGTCCTTCCCCTGCATACAGACAATTGAGAGTTTTACGGAAAAGAAGGATAGAAATATATTCTCCAGGGTTATGGAGATGCACCAGAGAAATACTGCTGCCAATGGAAAGATACTTAACTATATTTCTGATAATTACCTTTATCCTAAAGATTTTGACCATTTAATTTATACTTCACAGCTTCTGCAGGCGGACGCTATCCGTTATGGAGTAGAGCACTGGAGAAGGCATAGAGGCAGATGTATGGGTGCGATAGTATGGCAGTTGAATGATATCTGGCCAGTGGCTTCCTGGGCAAGCATTGATTATTATGGTAGATGGAAGGCTCTGCATTATTCTGAGAAGAGATTTTTTGCACCGATAATGATATCCTGCGAAGAAGAAGGGGAAATGACGAAGAGACCTCACTGTATTGAGGAGCCCCATGATATCGAGAAGTCTGCCAGACTTAACGTAGCCAATGAGACCAGGGAAGATGTAACAGGGACGGTACGTTGGGCATTAAGAAATCCCAAAGCAGAGATTATTTTACAGGGGGAAGAAGAGATAACAGTTCCTGCCCTTACCAGCGTATGGCTTAGGAAGCTTGATTTTAGCAGTTATGATGAACTAAAGGTGTACCTGACTTTTGAATTTATTATGGACAACAAAGTAAGCTCTAAGGGAAGCTGTCTTTTTACTGCTCCAAAGCATTTTGGATTTGAGGACCCGGAACTTAATGTAAGGACAGAAGGAGATAAGCTTTATATCAATTCAAAAGCTTATGCCAGAAGTGTGGAGATTTCCAATATAGCAGGTGATTTAAAGCTCTCTGATAATTATTTTGACGTGAATGGTGAAGAAATCTGTGTGGACATACTTTCCGGCAGTAAGGAAAATATCAGAGTCCGCTCAGTATATGACATTGGCAGTTTTATGTAGGAAGTATTAAAAAGAGATAATTTTTACGCAAACATAAGCTGACGATTATATTTTCAGTGCGTTGGAAGTGGTAGGATAGTAGGAATTATGAAAGGCATAATTCCTACACTGATACCCATAAGTTAGGCTAATGGCAGTATGGAGGTTTTGTAGAAGTGATAGCATATGTGAAGGGAGAGCTTATTCTGGTAGCGGAAGATGGAGTTATAGTTGAGGCGAGCGGCCTTGGTTATGACATTAAGATGCCTCTATCCAGTTTAAGCAATCTTCCCAGAATTGGAAATATAGTAACAATTTATACTTACTTGTATGTAAGAGAAGACAATGTGGGATTATTCGGTTTCCTGACAAGAGAGGACTTGAATATTTTTAAGCTCTTAATTACAGTAAATGGAATCGGTCCTAAAGGTGCACTTGGAATTCTTTCTTCTATTACACCGGATGATTTAAGGTTTGCAGTCCTTTCTGAGGATACCAAGACAATAGCCAAAGCACCTGGAATTGGAGCTAAAACAGCCGGTAAGCTGATAATTGAATTAAAGGACAAGCTAAAATTAAGTGATGCCTTTGAAGAACGGCTGGCAAAGAATCTTGGAGGAGACCTTCCCAATAAAAATGAGGGCAATGCTATTTATGAAATTAGAAAAGAAGGAATTGAAGCTTTAACAGCGCTGGGATATTCTGGGGCAGAAGCTGCGAAAGCCATAGGTGCTGTTGAAATAAAAGAAGATATGACGGTGGAGGATGTGCTTAAGCTGTCCTTAAAGAACTTGAATTTCTTATAGTTTTAAGGGTGGAGGTTTAAATGGAAAAGCGTATTATAAGCACAGAATTGACAGATGAAGATAAGCGAATAGAGAATACACTTAGACCCCAGCTATTAGAGAATTACATAGGGCAGGAAAAGGCTAAGTCAAATCTCAAGATTTATATAGAAGCGGCAAAACAAAGAGGAGAATCTCTGGATCACGTACTTTTCTATGGACCTCCCGGCCTTGGAAAGACAACACTGGCCGGCATTATAGCCAATGAAATGTCTGTAAATATGAAGGTTACCTCCGGTCCTGCTATAGAAAAGCCCGGAGAAATGGCTGCAATATTAAGTAATCTAAAAGAAGGGGATGTACTCTTTGTAGACGAAATCCACCGCTTGAACCGTCAGGTTGAAGAACTATTATATCCAGCCATGGAAGACTTTGCTATAGATATTGTCATCGGTAAGGGAGCGGCAGCCAAATCAATCCGCTTGGATTTACCAAAATTCACATTGGTAGGAGCAACTACCAGAGCGGGAATGTTAACACCTCCTTTAAGAGATCGTTTCGGAGTTGTAAGCCGTCTTGAATTTTACACCAATGAGGAATTAAAAGAAATCATATGCCGCTCGGCGGTTGTCTTAAAAGTGGACATTGACGGTGAAGGAGCCTATGAACTGGCGAGGCGTTCCAGAGGTACCCCAAGGCTTGCCAACCGGCTGCTTAAGAGGGTTAGAGATTTTGCCCAGGTAAAATATGACGGACATATCACGAAAGAAGTAGCCGACTTTGCTTTGGATTTACTGGAAGTAGACAAGCTTGGCCTTGATAATATGGACAGGGCAATCATTCTCGCCATGATTGAGAAATTTAACGGAGGACCCGTAGGTATTGAGACAGTGGCAGCTACCCTGGGTGAAGATCCCGGAACAATAGAAGAGGTGTATGAGCCTTATCTTGTACAGAATGGATTGATACTCCGGACACCCAGAGGACGAATGGTGTCGGGGCTTGGGTACAGGCATTTTGGGCTTGCGGAGAAGTCGGAGGGTATTGTATGACGGAAGTCTTTGGGGGCGGACGATGATTCCGGTTTATATTTTTTCATGTTCTTGTTCAGGACTTTAAATTCCACTAAAACGCCAACAATTGCTCCTGACAGGTGAAAGGATGCCAAACTCGCTTTGGAGGTTATCGCTGGATTAGGCTGTGAGCTCACACAATGGTACCCTTTCACCTAGTCGCAATTGCTGCCGTTTAAGTGTCATTAAAAGCCCTTCAATAGAACATAGAAAAATATAAACAAGAATCATCTGGGTATTTCTGAAAGACTAGTGTCATATTTCTGCACAGAGCTATGGGTACGGTTAATGGGATAAGCTGATTATAT
Source organism: Anaerocolumna chitinilytica (assembly GCF_014218355.1). Lineage (NCBI taxonomy): Bacteria > Bacillati > Bacillota > Clostridia > Lachnospirales > Lachnospiraceae > Anaerocolumna > Anaerocolumna chitinilytica. The sequence continues at coordinate 3,817,808 of NZ_AP023368.1, read as the reverse complement.
TGATGATATAAAAAATTGATAATTTGATAAAAGATAATATGATAAAAAGATAATATAGTAAAAAGATTATATAGATATACAGGGGCTTGAACTGGCTTAATGCTTTGTATTTAGAAAATTTAGCAACAGTTCAGCTTTATTTTACACAAAAGAATTCTATAGCCAAGAACAGATGGTTTCTGAGTCCATTCAGGCATTTTATATTGAGGGGCTGTGTATGACACTTAAATGGCAGCAGTTATGACTAGGTAAAATCACACCATGTCTGAGCTCACAGTGTCACATAGCCAATAACCTTTATGCGAGTTTGGTGTAATTTTACCTTCCAGGAATAGCTGCTGGCATTTTAGTGGAATTCGCAGCACAGAACGAGAAAATGAATGAATGGACTCAGAAACCATCGTCCGCCTTCAAGACACCTTGTATTAAAATATATGCAAAACTGTTACGTTTAAAGCCTTGCGGACAAGAAAAGCTTGCCTTCGTTTCGAGTATATATTATAATGAACAAATAGAAGAAAAACAGGAAATACAAGGAAGGTATGCTGTACCGGACAGGTTCAGATAGAATGAGGCAGCCACATGAATAAGATGAACAATATCGAAGTCATCATAAATAATAAAAAATATACACTGCGTGGTTATGAGAGCGAAGAGTATCTTCAGAGAGTGGCATCTTATATAAATAGTAAAAACAGTGAATTTAAAAAGCAGGATTTTTATAAAATGCTTGATTCCGATATGAAAAGCATCTTGATGGAGATTAATATAGCAGATGACTTTTTTAAGGTTCGGGAGCAGGTTAAAGAAATCGAACTGGAAAATGAAGAAAAAGCCAAAGAAATATTTGAATTAAAGCATGAACTGGTATCTCTTACTACTAAGTTAAATGAGGCGGAAAAAACCATAGCTGCCTTGAAAGAAGAGCTTAATGAGAACCAGAAAAAGATTATTAGGCTTGAAACAGAATTAGGAAATAAACATACAAAAGGTTAATTACAAGGCTGCTGCAATCACCAGGGGAATAACCCATCGTTGCACCAGCCTGTTTCTTATTTCGGATATAAATTACAATAGAAGATTATTTAGATAGGAGCATTAAATGAAAACAGTAGAAATATTGTCTCCAGCAGGTTCATTTGACAGTTTAAAGGCAGCAGTGAATGCTTCCTGTGATGCTGTTTACGTAGGAGGCGTGAAATTCGGAGCAAGGGCTTATGCCGATAACTTTACCCCGGATACCATGAAAGAAGCGATTGACTTTGTACATCTTCATGGAAAGAAGTTATATATGACAGTGAATACACTCCTTAAGAATACGGAGCTTGAAAAAGAGCTCTATGAATATATCAAGAGGTACTATGAATTGGGAGTAGACGCAGTCATTGTACAGGACCTTGGTGTACTTCATTTTCTTCATACTTACTTTCCAAAACTCCCCCTGCATGCCAGTACCCAGATGTCCCTTACCATGGGTGAAGGAGCCAATGTGTTAAAGGATATGGGGGTTACCAGAGTTGTAAATGCTAGAGAGCTGAGTCTTGCAGAAATCAAGGAGATGCGTGACAAAACAGAACTTGAGATTGAATCTTTTGTTCATGGAGCCTTATGTTACTGCTATTCCGGAAAATGTCTTATGAGCAGTATGATTGGAGGGAGAAGCGGCAACAGAGGCAGATGTGCCCAGCCATGCAGGATGCCCTATCAGCTGCAGATTGACGGCGTGAATAAGGGGAATGGTTATTTTCTAAGTCCTAAGGATATAAAAACCTTGGAAATTCTTCCAAAGCTGATTGAGGCCGGCATTGATTCCTTTAAAATCGAAGGCAGGATGAAAAGCCCGGAATACACTGCCGCAGTGACCTCGGCTTACCGAAAATACAGGGATTTATATTATGAGCTTGGAGAAGCTGGTTATGCGGAATATCAAAAGCATCGAAGCGGGGAACTTGAAAAAGATGTAAGAGAGCTTTCTGATATCTACAATAGAGGAGGATTTTCAAGAGGTTATTATGAGATGAGGAATGGTATCTCCATGATGTCTCTTGAACGGCCAAACCATAGCGGCGTACCCGTAGGCAAGGTTGTTAAAAATACCGACTATAATATGATAATTGAATTAACAGAAGACATTAATGCCCAAGATATTCTGGAGGTCAGAAAGGGTAATGAGGTACTCTATGAATATACTGTTAAAACCGGAGAGAGTAAGGGTAAGAAGGTAACAGCAAATTATAAAAAAGGATTAAAAATCCTACCGGGTTTGTCGGTTTACAGAACCAGAAATAATAGTTTATTAAGCAGGCTGAGTGAAAAATATCTGGAGGAGAAGAGCAGAATTCCTATAAAAGGGCACTTTATTGCTGCTGCGGGAGAACCCTTGTGCCTGATCTTAAGTGCTTATGATAAGGAAATAAGAGTGTATGGTGATATACCCGAACTGGCAGAGAATCAGCCAATTACCAAGGAACGACTATATAAGCAGCTAGATAAATTAGGAGATACAGAAGTTTACTTTGATACTCTGACAATAGACATAACAGGTAATCTCTTTATACCGGTAGGCAAGCTTAATGAACTAAGAAGAGAAGGGGTACAGACCTTAATCCGCGAACTAACCGATTACTATCGAAGAGAGGAAGTTACAGAGAAGAGTATATTCACTTATTCTGAAACGAATGAGCAGAAGAGTCTGGCGGTTTCTGTGCTGGTTCAGACAGAGACCCAGTTGGAAGCCGTATGGGACAACCCTCATGTTAAGGAAATTATACTAGAGAGTGATATGAATTCCTTTACAGAACTGACACATTATACCCAAGAAATAAAGAATAGGGGAAAACAAGCTATTATTGCACTTCCCCATGTGTTTAGGAGAAATAGCTATGAGTTGTTTCAAAAGAATAAATCCTATTTGGAAGATAATACTATAGATGGCTATCTTGTCAGAACGCTGGAAGAGTATGAACTACTTCACATGAATTTTCAAACCAAGAAAAGACTGATTGGAGACACCTATCTCTATGCAATGAATCGTCATGGGGCGGCGTATCTGAAAAAATTAGGTTTTCAGGGGATTACAGCACCCTTAGAGTTGAATTTTCAGGAGCTGTCTGAGATTTCGGAGATGTATCAGTATTATACCGTATATTCAAAGCTTCCGGTTATGATATCAGCCCAATGTCTTTATCTGACAGGAGATAACAGGGATAAGAAGCAGATAAATGGAATATCAGCAGAAGCCTGCTGTTTAAGGGATTCTAAAGAAGCTTATCTTTATGACCGTTTCCAAAATGCTTTTCCGGTTATGAGGCATTGCAGGGAATGTTATAATGTGATTTATAACAGCAAGACTTTCTCTTTACTATCTCTGGCAGGAGATGTGAAAAAGCTAAATCCAGCTTATATAAGGCTTGATTTCACCGGTGAAAGCAGAGCAGAAACCAAAAATGTCTTAAATAATTTTATAGATGCTTATATTTTGGATAAACCTTTCAGTGAAAAGGAGACAGATATAACCAGGGGGCATTTTAAGAGGGGCGTAGAATGAATTATAAAAAGCCTAATTCATTCATGAATTATAAAAGGCCTAATTCATTCATGAATTATAAAAAAGCCTAATTCATTCAAAATAAATTATTAGGAAGTATAATTCAATTCCATGTCGGGCCTGGGAAAGCCTTCGCTCAAACAAGAAGGCACATTGAAAGAACAAGCTTGTTAGTAAGAATTATTCGAAAGCATATTAAAAGAAATAGATTACGGGGACAGAAAGAGGGTGATACAAGATGGTTAATCTCTTATCGGAAATGTCAAAATACATTATTATTATTCTGGTAGCTATCTATACTTACCTATCTTACCGGGTGCTTGGCATTTCAGATAAAGTAAGACAAAGTGGAATATATACGAATATGAAGCTATTGATCTTCGTATTTCATTTTATCAGTTATGCAATTCTTTATATTAACATGAAAAGCACTTGGTTGATAGTACTTTATGTAGCTCAGATTATATCACTGTTTATGATTTTAGGCTTCTATCAATGGGTCTATGTAAATCTTTCAAAACCTCTTCTATATAATATGATCATCATGTTGGTCACCGGATATATCATGATAGCCAGACTGTCTGCAAAAACATATTATGAGAAGGCTTTCAAGCATCTGATTATTGCTACAGCAGCTCTACTGTTGTGTCTAGTAGTGCCGATAATCATAGAAAAGCTGGAATATTTAAGGCATTTGGGTTGGATATATGGAATTCTTGGAATTCTAATGTTATTAGCAGTTCTCTTTTGGGGAGTTGAAAATTACGGTGCAACTAATTGGATTAATATCAAGGGGTTTACTTTTCAGCCCTCGGAATTCGTTAAGATATTGTTTGTTTTCTGCTTCGCTTCCCTTCTTTCCAGACGGAAGGATTTTAAGTACATTGTAATTGTAACAGGGCTGGCGGCAGTTCATGTAATCATATTGGTAGCAGAGAAGGATTTGGGAGGCGCTTTTATCTTTTTCATAACGTATCTGATGATGCTTTATACAGCAACGGCGAAACCTCTATACCTTGCTGCCGGTTTCGTAGCGGGAAGTATGGCCTCTGTCCTGGCTTACCACTTCTTTTACCATGTCAGGGTCAGAGTAAAAGCCTGGAAAGACCCCTGGACTTTAATTGATAAAGAAGGCTATCAAGTGGCTCAATCACTTTTTGCCATTGGTACAGGAGGTTGGTTTGGAATGGGACTTACGAAAGGACTTCCAACCAGTATTCCTGTTGCAGACAGTGATTTCATATTTTCTGCCCTGGCAGAAGAAATGGGTGGCTTTTTTGCAGTCTGTCTGGTCTTAATATGCTTGAACTTTTTTATACTTACTATTAATATTGCCATGCATTTTGAAAAGGAATTTTATAAACTCATAGCTCTCGGCTTTGGTGTAATGTATGCAGTTCAGGTATTTCTCTCCCTGGGCGGTGCGATAAAGCTAATTCCCTCCACTGGTGTTACGTTACCCTTTGTCAGCAGCGGAGGAAGTTCGGTATTAAGCAGTGTAATTATGTTTAGTGTGATTCAGGGACTCTATGTTTTGAGTCAGGATAGGAATGAAGATGGAAAAACAAGAAAAAAACAAAAAAGAAAAGAAGTTCCTTCTGCTGCCAGCCAGAGTTAACCAAAGAAAAGGAAGGAAGGAAAACGGTACAAGGGATAAGGATATAAAAGACAGGAATAAAAATGAAAAATCCGTCAACAGAGAGATCATATTAATAACCTATCTATTTGCGGGACTATTTTTATTGATAATAGGATATTATGTGAATTTTATGCTAAGGGACAGTGAAGAAGTCATTAATAACCCTTATAATAAGCGGCAGGATTTATTGGCAGAGCAGATAGTCCGGGGAGATATTCTTTCTGCAGACGGAAAAGTCCTTGCACATACGCTTGTAGATTCTGACGGGAATGAAACCAGGGATTACCCCTTTAAAAATATGTATGCACATGTTGTCGGAAGGTTTTCCAAAGGTAAAACTGGCCTGGAGTCTTCCGAGAATTTTCATCTTTTAACTTCACATATCAACACAATCAGTAAGATTGTGAAAGAACTGTCCGGAGGAAAGAATATCGGTGACAGTGTAGTAACTACTTTGGATACCAGATTGCAAAAAGCAGCATATGATGCCCTTGGTAGCCATAGAGGAGCAGTTGTTGTAATGGATCCCTCCTCCGGTAAGATTCTGGCTATGGTCTCTAAGCCTGATTATAATCCCAATGAAATAAATGATATCTGGGATGAACTTACGAAGGAAGATACAGGGGACACAGATAAAGCATCACCTTTAGTAAATCGTGCCACACAGGGATTGTACCCACCGGGTTCAACTTTCAAAATTTTGACTACACTGGAGTATGTCCGGGAAAATCCAGATTATGAGGATTATCAATATGACTGTACCGGTAAGGGTGTATTTAACAGTGTAACAATCAATTGCTATAATAACAAAGCCCACGGAGAGGTGGATTTGAAGGAATCCTTTGCGAAATCCTGTAATTCCTCCTTTTCCAATATTGGCGTAACTTTAAATATGTCTTCGTTTCGTAAACTTTGTGATGCCTTTCTCTTTAACCAAAGTATTCCTATTGATATGTTATATAATAAAAGCAGTTTTGTATTAAACGGAAAGTCTCCCAAAGACCAGATCCCTCAGACAGCAATAGGGCAGGGACAGACGCAGATAACACCGCTGCATAATGCACTGATTGTATCTGCTGTTGCAAATGGTGGTGTCATGATGAAACCTTATGTAGTGGACCGGATAGAAAGTCAAAGCGGAGAAACAGTTAAAAAGTATTTGCCAGAGATGGTAAAGACCGTTATGACTCCCAAGGAATCCGAGATACTAACCTCCTTTATGACAGAAACCGTAAATAGCGGAACAGCAGTTTCACTAAAGAATAACCATTATACAGTAGCAGGGAAAACCGGATCGGCAGAGTTTATGGAAGGAAAGCCTGCTCATGCCTGGTTTGTTGGATTCGCTCCGGCTGAGAAACCGGAGATAGCTGTAAGCATTGTAGTAGAAGGTGTCGGTACTGGAAGTGATTATGCAGTTCCTATCGCAGATAAGATTTTTAAGACTTATTTTGGAAACAAATAATTGAATCAGCAGGAAATTATGAAGAAAATTTCCTGAATTAGCTAGTAACTGCCATATTTACAGCACAAATGTAAGGTGAAAATAAGATAAAAAGTGAAAAAATTTGTCTAATAAGCAGAAAAATATAGGGAATTTGTCTTTATGGTAAAGAGATTTGTAACTATTGCATAAATATCAGTTGAACAATTATGTAAAATGATGTATACTGAAATTAGTTATTTGACACACCATAATACAGGAGGAATTGCGATGATTGAAGCAACGAGCTGTGGCGGTGTAGTTATTTTCAGAGGAAAGATTTTACTACTGTATAAGAACTATAAAAACAAGTATGAAGGTTGGGTTCTACCGAAAGGAACTGTGGAGGAAGGAGAAGAATTTAAGGAGACGGCCATACGTGAAGTGAAGGAAGAAACAGGCACGGATGCTTCTATAATTAAATATATTGGGAAAAGCCAGTATACATTCAGTACACCACAGAATACAGTAATAAAGGATGTTCATTGGTATTTAATGATGTCTGATAGCTATTACAGCAAACCGCAAAGAGAAGAATATTTTATGGACTCCGGATATTATAAATTCCATGAAGCGTATCATATGTTAAAGTTCTCAAATGAGAAGCAAATACTAGAACGCGCTTATAACGAATATCTGGATTTGAAAAAGAGTAATTTGTGGGGAAATAAAAAGTATTTCTGACGTTTTACATTAATGGTAATAATACGAAATAAAGAAGAAAAGGAACCGGCAGCAGTTTTTCTGTAGCTTACGGTTCCTTTTTATATTGTGCAGAGAATAATTATAAAAAGATGATCTTAGAAAATTAATAAAGTAAAAAAATTATACGAATACAATAATCTGAAAATGCCTAAAATTCCTTACAATTTCCTTAAAACCCCTATTAAATATTGTAAAAGTATAACAATTTAATTATAATATAATATGGGGAAAGAATACTGCTAGTAAATAATTACTTTTAACAATGTAAGGTGATTAATGAGGAGGATAAACTTTCATTTTCACCAGTCTTTACGCGTGCTAAGCACGCAGACAGGAGCTAATTATGAAAAAAAGAAGTATTTGTTATGTACTTATACTGTTGTCAGTGCTGCTGACAGCCTGCAGTGCCGGTAAAAAGGACTCTGGCAGCGTGCGCTATGACTATAGCAGTACCGGGGAGAGTACTGGAATGTCCGCTGATAATGGCAAGGGAAGTGATGTCGGCTATACCAACTCAGTTGATACCACAGCAGCGGAAGAACCGAAGAATGCAGCCTCCGGTGAAATGGATAATCAAAGCACCTCTAATAATTCGGATACCAATAGAAAACGGATACGTAAAATTGATTTGTCGTTAGAAACTCTTGAATTTGATAAGACTCAAAAAGTGATAACAGAACAGATACAAAAGTCCGGCGGTTACGTCGAGAGTTCTTCCATCTATGGAAGCAAAGCGGAGGACAGAGATTCCAGGAGTGCACAATATGTACTTAGAATACCGGCAGACCAAGCTGACAGCTTTGTTGAAATTATGGGCAATAAGATGAATCTGATTCATAAGGAAGAGAGCAGTAAGGATGTTACACTTGATTATATTGACACAGAAAGTAAGATAAAAGCCCTAAAGGTGGAACAGGAAAGATTATTGGTTCTCCTGGAAAAGGCTACTAAATTGGAAGACATTATAACCTTGGAAGATAGAATGAGTACCGTAAGATATCAATTAGAACAGAATGCATCAACCTTACGAACTTATGACAATCTGGTAGAATATGCTACAATCACATTAAATATTGAGGAAGTCCTTAGAATATCACCGCCGGAGAGCAGAAGTAACGGAGACAGAATGAAGACCGGATTTACAAATTCTCTTTTAAATATGCGGGATGGTTTTGTTGAAGTAGTTATTTGGTTTGTAGTGAATCTGCCTTATATCGTGTTCTGGGGAATAATTATTGGTCTCTCCGTGTTTATATCAATAAAGGTATATTATAAAAAGGATAAAAAAGCTTCTCCGATTCAAAAAGTAAATTCAATTTCAAATCCAAAAGAAGAAGAGAAAGAAAATAAGTGAAAATAGAAAATCAATCAGTAAGCTATAAATCCCATGAATAAATAGAGAAAAACAAGGAAACAATGAAAAATAGTCGAAAAGCAGGAAAATTATACTTGCTATTAAAAAAAAGCTGTGGTATAATTCATATGCTAAATTGCACGTATGTTGATTTCTGACCTGGTGCCTACTGGTCTGTCAGAAAGATGATACATACGGAAGAAAACAACCAAATGGAGGTAATTTATGAGCGTTATATCAATGAAGCAGTTATTAGAAGCAGGTGTACATTTCGGACACCAGACAAGAAGATGGAACCCTAAGATGGCTGAGTACATCTACACAGAAAGAAACGGAATCTATATTATTGACTTACAGAAATCTGTAGGCAAAGTAGATGAAGCTTACTATGCAATTAAAGATATCGTTGCTGAAGGCGGAAAGATTCTTTTTGTTGGAACGAAAAAGCAGGCTCAGGATTCTGTTAAGTCCGAAGCAGAACGCAGCGGTATGTTCTATGTAAATGAAAGATGGTTAGGTGGTATGTTAACAAACTTCAAGACCATCCAGAGCAGAATTGCAAGATTAAAATTGATTGAAACAATGTCCCAGGACGGTACTTTCGAAGTTCTTCCCAAGAAAGAAGTTATCGAGTTAAAGAAAGAATGGGAGAAATTAGAAAAGAACCTTGGTGGAATTAAAAATATGAAGAATATTCCTGATGCTATCTTTGTAGTAGATCCTAAAAAGGAAAGAATCTGCGTTCAGGAAGCTCATGCATTAGGTATTCCTTTAATTGGTATTGCAGATACAAACTGTGATCCTGAAGAACTTGATTATGTAATTCCTGGTAATGATGATGCTATCAGAGCAGTTAAATTAATCGTTGCTAAGATGGCAGATGCTGTTATCGAAGCTAACCAGGGTGTTCAGATGACTGACAGTTCCGAAGATACTTCTGAAGCTGGTGTTGAAGCAGCAGAAGAAGCTTCCGAAGAATTCGTAGAGGCATAATAAGAAAGTCGTAAGTCTTGAAAGGCTTATAGCAGAAGAACAATATAATCAAAAAACGGAGGAATACAAACAATGGCTATTACAGCAGCAATGGTTAAAGATTTAAGAGAAATGACCGGAGCCGGCATGATGGATTGTAAGAAAGCACTTGCCGCTACCGATGGAGATATGGATAAGGCAGTTGAGTTCTTAAGAGAGAAAGGACTTGCCGCTGCTGAGAAAAAAGCAGGCAGAATTGCAGCAGAAGGTATTTGTGAAACTGCAGTAAGCGAAGACGGCAAAGTAGCTGCTATCGTTGAAGTTAACAGCGAAACAGACTTCGTTGCAAAGAATGATACATTCAGAAGCTTTGTTAAGGCAGTTGTAAATCAGGCAATGGTAACAGAAAATACTGAGATTGATGCATTTTTAGCTGAGAAATGGTCTCTTGATGCTTCCAAAACAGTAAAAGAGGAATTATCCAGCCAGATAGCAGTAATCGGCGAGAATATGAACATCAGAAGATTCCAGAAAGTAGTTGCTGAGAATGGTTTTGTTGAATCCTATATTCACGGCGGCGGAAGAATCGGCGTTTTAGTTGAATTTGAAACAACCGTATGCAACGATATTGCAAAAGAAGCAGCTAAGAATGTAGCGATGCAGATTGCAGCTATTTCTCCTAAATATGTTCAGAGAACAGAGATTCCTGAAGATTACATCTCTCACGAAAGAGAAATCTTAAAGGCTCAGGCTATGAACGAAAACACCGGAAAACCTGAAAATATCATTGAGAAGATGATTGAAGGCCGTTTAAACAAAGAATTAAAAGAAATCTGCCTTGTAGATCAGGTATATGTTAAAGATGGTGATTTAACTGTTCAGAAATATCTTGAAACAGTAGCAAAAGAAATTGGTGCTCCTATTACTGTAAAGAGCTTTGTTCGTTTTGAAACTGGCGAAGGTATCGAAAAGAAATCCGAAAACTTTGCCGAAGAAGTTGCAAAGCAGATGGGACAGTAATCAAAGTCTGGAGGCAACTTCTTCGAGAGAAGATTGCAAAGCAGATGGGACAGTAATCAAAGTCTAGAAGCAACTTCTTCGAAAGAAGATTGCTATATTTAATAAAATAAAAGAGTGTGTGAATTTATATTTGTTGATTCACACACTCTTTTTTGATGGAAAGGAAATATTTTCTTAACAGTATAAGTTTTTATCTTGTTTCATAAAAATGTGATTTATATTAAGAATTTATGAAATACTTATAAACACGCATGCTAATTGTTTCATATTATAAAAAATAATGATATAATAGCATAGCTGAAGAATAATTTCAGTATTTTTTGGTATAGACTTTAGTTACTAGATGAGTTTACATTACATAAGAAACATTGCGTATGCAGGAAGGGTAAATTGATTTATGAATTTGAACAAACAGAGAGCTTTTATTATCCATTTTTTCTTCTTTTTGATATTGACTTTACTGGTCTATGTTGGGATTAAATATGTATTTCCTTTACTAATGCCCTTTGTTGTCGGTATTGTGATTGCTATGACATTTCGTAATATTATTGACATGATCGAAAAGAAGACACATATAAAACGTGTTTTTGTTTCCTTGTTTATATTACTGGTTTTTTATAGCTTGCTTGGTTTTATTATTAGTATCATCGGAGTTAAGATGATTAATTTTATTAGCTCTTTATTCTATAGCCTGCCTTCCCTTTATAAAGAGACCTTCCTGCCTGCAGTTCAGACCGTAACAGACAACATGATTCAAAAATATCCAAGTACAAAAACATATATAGATAATTTCATGAACAATATTGATCAGTCATTATTTGACAGCCTTTCCAAAATATCAACGAAGGTAGTAGGCATGGCAACTGGCCTTGCCAGTCAGGTACCAACAATATTGATAAAACTGATATTTACTATTGTATCCTCCTTCTTTTTTACAATTGATTATTACAAGATAACCCGTTTTATCATTCGTCAGTTCCGAGAAGAACAGCAGAAAATGATTATAAAACTAAAAGATAACATTATTGGTTCACTTGGTAATTTTATAAAAGCTTACTCTGCAATTATCTCTATAACTTTTGCAGAATTATCGATTGGTTTCTGGATTCTAGGTATTCCAACACCTTTTCTTTTTGGTTTGCTGATAGCAATTATTGATATAATGCCTATCCTTGGAACCGGTGCGATATTACTACCTTGGTCAATTGTAGCGTTGATCATGGGCAATAGTAAGGTAGGAATTGGCATGCTTGTTCTATATATTGTAATAACTGTAGTAAGGCAGATTATCGAACCTAAAATTGTAGGGCAACAGATTGGACTTTATCCGATTGTTACACTGATACTAATGTATGTGGGAGCTCAATTAATGGGAGTTTTAGGACTTTTAATACTTCCTGTAACAGCCACAATTTTAATTAAACTGAATAAAGAGGGAAGTATTCATTTGTTTAAAATATAGTAGAGAATGATATTTAATCGCCAAAATAGAAGCTGATTATTCCTTTAGATGAATTAACACTTTGTGAATTATATCATATGATAAGTGTAAAAGATTAGCAAGGAGACTCTAAGTTGGATGATTATAGCTTCTTCCGTAAGCAAAGTTATGAAGAGGATAAATCCTTAGAAGATAATTATACTGTATCCGGCGAAGAATTTGTACTTCCACCTGGCTCAGACCAAAGACGTAATCCCAATCAAGGACCGGGACCGATGCAGCCGGGACCAGGACCGAGACCACCACAGCCAGGACCGGGACCGGGGCCAGGACCAAGGCCGCCACAACCAGGACCGGGACCAGGACCGAGACCACCACAGCCAGGACCGGGACCGGGGCCAGGACCAAGGCCGCCACAACCAGGACCGGGACCAGGACCAAGACCACCACAGCCAGGACCGGGGCCAGGACCAAGGCCGCCACAACCAGGGCCGGGACCAGGACCAAGGCCACCGTTCCCAGGACCGGGACCAGGACCGAGGCCACCACAGCCAGGACCGGGACCAGGACCAGGACCGAGGCCGCCGTTCCCAGGACCGGGACCGGGGCCAAGACCACCACAGCCAGGACCGGGACCAGGACCGAGGCCGCCATTTCCAGGACCGGGACCGGGGCCAAGACCGCCATTCCCGCCAGGACCACCGTTCCCGCCAGGACCGGGGCCATTTCCACCACCAGGGCCAGGACCAAGGCCGCCGCAGCCCATGACACCACCGCCTAACTTTATACCGGAATTACCTGCCGATATGAGAGGTCCGGATACTTTCAGGATCGGTGGGCAATTTGGTTCCAATAATATATGGACCTGTTTTAATCGTTTTACCTATGTTTGGTTAATCAATGGCAGTAATTTTTGGTTTTTCCCGACATTTATCGGACGAAATCATGTAGAAGGTTTTCGCTGGAGAAGGAATGGTTGGGTTTATGAAAGAATTAATCTTAGATTAATATTTTTCTTCCTATGCTTCTAAATTGTAAAGAGAGTATTGCTATTGCAATACTCTCTTTTGCGTTCTTAACCTGGGTTCATATGGGCCAATAGTACTAAAGAGCTTTCTTTCAATTTTCGATATATTGTGATAGAATATAACAAAGGGGCAATAAATGAGGGAGATATTTATTAAATATGGGAAATATTCAATCAGAATCAGAAAGTGTGCTTCGTAGAAAAAAACGTGTGAAGCATCTTAAGACTGCGATTATTATTATAGTAATTTTATGCTTGGTCCTTCCAAGTTTACTTTGTGCGGTTTTATTCGTCAAAATATATTCCTTAGAAAGAAAAATCGACAATTTAACAGAGAGACAGGTTGAAACGGAAGGAAAAGTAAGCAAAACATTTGAAAAAAATTTGTATTATGAGGCAGAAGATTATTCATCTTCACTTGAAGAATCAGAAAAAAACAGTTATAATGAGGAAGAGATATCTACTCCCAATTCAGTAGATGCTAACTTAAATAGTGAGAGCTCTAAGACTGCCAAAGATAGTCCGAGCTCTTCAAAGAATGCAGATGGGACTTTAGCAGCGGATAAAAAAACTATTATCTCATCGAATAAAAAAACTTCATCGGGAAAATCATCCGCTGGTAAGACCAATGCCATAGAAGCAAATGATAAAAGCCAGACAAAAAGTAAGGACAAACAATCATCCTCTAATACGGAAATTAAAAAAAACGTAGGTACTAAAGAAAAGGAAAAGTACGAAGGAAAAGAAGTTTATCTAACTTTTGATGATGGACCGAGTAGTTACACAGACGATATTCTTGATGTTTTAAATAAGTACCAGGTTAAGGCAACTTTTTTTGTAATTGGAAAGACAGATGAACAGTCCAGAAGATTGTATAAACGCATAGTAGATGAAGAACATTCTATTGGAATGCATTCCTATTCTCATGATTACAGCCAGATTTATAAATCCTTGAAGGATTTTGAAAATGATTACAAACGAATAAAGAAATTAATATATGATACCACCGGCTTGATGACAGACATTTACCGATTTCCCGGAGGAAGCGGCAATCAGGTTAGTGGTACAGATATGTCTGTATTTATTCGTTACCTAAATAAGGAAAATGTGGTTTATTATGACTGGAATGTGGCGAGTGGTGATGCTACCGGCATAACTTATTCACCTGAGCAGCTCTGCGATAATGCACTGGAAGGTATAGCAGATCATACAAGGTCTATTGTATTGATGCATGATACAGATGCTAAATTAAACACCGTCAAGTCACTTGATAGCTTATTAAGTACATTAACCCAAAGCGGTGCTAAGCTTCTGACACTTAATGATACAGTAAGACCAATCCAACAGATAAAGCTTAGTTCATCAGAACTTAATAATAACTAATTACATAGGAGGAACCGTAAATGGGCTTTTTTAAAGATTTTAAGGAAGATTTATCACAGGCTGTTAATGAATTACTGCCTGAGGATGTTTTAGCAGGCGAGACAGAGGGAAATACTACTAAGGAAAAAGATGAGGCGGCTAAAGAGCAGGAGACTTCTGAAACTTTGCAGGCTGACGCTTTGGAAGAGAAAGAGACGAAAAAAACTCAGACGGAAATTGAAGATACTCAGCCAGAGGAAGATAATGTAGACAAAGAACTTTTAGAAGCTTTACTTACTTCTGATGTGGATTTATTAAAGGAAGAGAAACAGCTTGTTGACGAAGAACAGACTATGGATGAGAAGCCGAATAAAAGCGGCAATGATGGTACAGACGTATCAGATGAAGTAACTGTCATAGCAAAAAGCACGATTCTTACTGGTAATATCACTACAGATGGATCCTTAGAAGTAATTGGTACGATTAAAGGTGATATTGACTGTAAAGGAAAGTTATCCATTATTGGTACGGTGAATGGTAACTGTTCTGCTCCGGATGTATATATTGGAGCAAAGAGGTTCGAAGGTACGGTTACCAGTGAAGGGAATGTAAGAATCGGTCTTGGTACGGTTATTATCGGAGATATCCTTGGCACAGCAGGATTTATTGCAGGAGCTGTTAAAGGAGATATTGATATTACCGGCCCTATCGTAATCGACTCATCTGCTATAATCAAAGGCAATATAAAAGCAGCCTCTATTCAGATTAATAACGGTGCTGTTATTGAAGGTTACTGCTCCTTATCTTACGCTGCTGTTAACATTGATAACATATTTGAATAATTGAAAGCAATGTGGAAAAATACAGTTTCCACTTTTGATTGAAGCGCCACCGGGTTGTTTTAATCAGCCGGACGCAGATGGAGGTTATTATTAATGAACAGATATAAAAGAGTCTTACTGAAACTGAGCGGAGAGGCTCTAGCCGGTGATAAAAAAACAGGATTCGATGAAGCTACTTGTATCCGTGTTGCCAATCAGGTAAAGCAGTTGGTAGAGGAAGGAATTCAGGTCGGTATTGTAATTGGTGGTGGTAACTTCTGGAGAGGAAGAACCAGTGAAACGATTGACCGAACAAAAGCAGATCAAATTGGTATGCTCGCAACAATTATGAATTGTATTTATGTTTCCGAGATATTCCGTTTTACCGGAATGAAGACTCAGGTACTTACACCTTTTGAATGCGGCTCTATGACAAAGCTTTTTTCAAAAGATAGAGCCAATAAATATTTTGAAAAAGGTATGGTTGTATTTTTAGCCGGAGGAACAGGGCACCCTTATTTTTCAACCGATACAGGTGTGGTTCTAAGAGCAGTGGAACTGGAGGCAGATATCATCTTGATGGCAAAGGCGGTAGATGGCGTTTATGACAGTGATCCTAAGAAGAATCCAAATGCGAAAAAATACAGTGAAATAAGCCTTAAAGAAGCTTTAGACAAGCAGCTTGCTGTTGTGGATTTATCAGCTACGGTACTTGCAATGGAAAACAAAATGCCAATGCTTGTGTTTGCTTTAGAGCAGGATGAAAGTATCATCAAAGCAGTTCATGGCGAATCTGACGGAACCATTGTAACGGCTTAAAAGAGGTATATTAGTAAACTATAAGTAATATTATAGGAACATAAGACGTTCCTATAATCGATGCACAGCAGTAGAATGAGCTGCTTTTTATCAGAAGATTGATATGCAATTTCTGATAAGCTATATTATGATAGAGGAGAAAGATTTATGGATGCTAGATTGGAACAATACGAAAGCAAAATGACGAAAACACTGGATAATTTAAAAGAAGAATATTCTACAATTCGCGCAGGAAGGGCAAATCCTCATCTGCTTGATAAACTTAGGGTTGATTACTATGGAACTCCTTCTGCTCTTCAGTCCGTTGCAAACGTTTCCGTTCCTGAACCCAGAGTAATTCAGATTCAGCCTTGGGAGAGCAAGCTGATTAAGGATATCGAGAAAGCAATTATAGCTTCCGATTTGGGACTGACACCCAATAATGATGGAAAGGTTATCAGATTAGTATTCCCTGAGCTAACAGAAGACAGAAGAAAAGATCTGGTTAAGGATGTTAAGAAAAAAGCGGAGAATGCCAAGGTTGCCATTCGTAACATCAGAAGAGATGGAAATGATGCAATCAAGAAAATGAATAAAAACAATGAAATCTCCGAAGATGAGGTTAAAGTATTAGAAGACAGCATTCAGAAAGCAACAGATAAGTTTATTGTTGATGTAGATAAACTTACTGAGGAAAAATCCAAGGAAATACTTACGGTGTAAGCTTAAGGATATTTTACAGGGACTGCTCCAAGCAGTCCCTTTTGGTTGGAGGAGTCTATGGGAGATAGTATTATGGAGAATTTATTTGGTGATTCATCCTCAAAACAAATTCCAAAACATGTTGCAATTATTCTGGATGGTAACGGCCGTTGGGCCAAAAAGCATATGATGCCAAGAAATTATGGGCATGTGCAGGGAAGTAAAACAGTTGAAAACATATGCGAAGAAGCATATAATATGGGAGTGGAATATCTTACAGTTTATGCCTTTTCTACTGAAAACTGGAAGAGACCCAAAGAAGAAGTAGATGCTCTTATGAAACTCCTTAGAAGTTATCTTAAGAATTGTCAGAAGACCAGCAGTAAGAATAATATGAAGGTCCGCGTTTTAGGAGAACTGGACGGATTGAATAAAGATATTCAAGATAGTGTGATAGAACTTGAGAAGGTTTCAGCTGCAAACACCGGGCTTAATTTTCAGGTTGCACTTAATTATGGCGGCAGAGATGAAATATTAAGAGCAGCCAAGAGGCTTGCAGAAGATTACAAAAGCGGTAAGGTTAATCTTGATAGTATAAAAGCGGATGATTTTTCCGGTTACTTGGATACCCGTGGAATTCCGGATCCGGATTTAATGATAAGAACAAGCGGTGAGAAAAGAATATCTAATTTTTTGTTGTGGCAGCTGGCGTATACAGAATTTTATTTTACAGATACCTTATGGCCGGACTTTAACAAGGCAGAATTACGAAAAGCCATTGAATATTACGGAAACCGGAAAAGAAATTTTGGCGGTATCAAAGAAGATTGAAATATCGAAATATCGGGAGGAAATACATGTTTTGGGTAAGATTTCGCAGTTCAGTCATACTGATGGCAATCACATTAGCGGTAATAATATTGGGAGGAGATGTATT
>NZ_AP023368.1:300000-497500 GCF_014218355.1 Anaerocolumna chitinilytica | reverse complement strand
TTCCATCCGAAGACTTCCACTTACAAGTTCCGTTCGACTTGCATGTGTTAAGCACGCCGCCAGCGTTCATCCTGAGCCAGGATCAAACTCTCAAATTAAAGTTTAATCATTTTCAGAATTAACATTGGCTATTCAAATCTAAGATTCGAACAATTGTTATTTCCGATAGTCTGTAGCCGAAGCTACCTACTATTTTACTGTTTTTAAGGTTGTATCATTTCTGATACGGTTCTTTATGATCGATTTCCGATGCTGTCATTTCTTATAAATAAGAAGCAACATTCTCTTCTATCTCTCAATGAAATTTTAAAGAAAATTTCAGGGTTGTTATACTGTTCAGTTATCAATGTTCTGTATTACTTTTGCTAGGTTTTATCCGCTTTTCCTCTTCTGTAAGGCGGCGGTGTCTTGCACCAGCTCGACTATCTTATCACACTTACCAGAGCTTGTCAACAACTTTTTTTATTTATTTTTCAGAAGTTGTTTTTGTCGGTAAAACCAACGGAGAAGGAGGGATTTGAACCCTCGCGCCGCTATTAACGACCTACTCCCTTTCCAGGGGAGCCCCTTCAGCCGCTTGGGTACTTCTCCATAATGGCTGATTTTGTTACTACATATTATATATAAGATAAGACTTTTGTAATCAACAGAATTCTTATCAGCGGAGAAGGTGGGATTCGAACCCACGGTCCCTTTCGGAATCACCGGTTTTCAAGACCGGCTCCTTAAACCACTCGGACACCTCTCCGAACACTGCTTGAACAGTATAGCAAAACTTGCAAAGCATGTCAAGCACTTTTAAGCTTATTTTTTTGTTTTTTTGTATCTTTTGTTGTAATTTTTTTAAAAGTTATGATTAATTCTCATTTTTTACGCTGTAAAAGCGCTTCTCCCATAATCAGATCTTCCTGGGTGGTTATCTTAATATTTCTATAACTGCCCATAATCATTTTAACCGGATAATTCAAAGTATATTCAAGAACCATTGTATCATCTGTTATTGATATCTTCTTATCTTGAACGTCTTTGTGAAATTCACCCAGGAGCATATCATATGCCCTTGAAATCAGAGAACGTGAAAATGCCTGGGGTGTTTGGATTGCCCAAACAAAGCTGCGATCTGGTGTTTCTGTAATTGTTCCTGTTGTATCAACAATTTTAATTGTATCTTTAACTGGAACACCTACAGCACAAGCCGGGTGCTCTCTTAAGCTTACTATTATCTCCTCTATCATTTCCGTAGTAATAAAAGGTCTTGCACCATCGTGTATCAGAACATACTCCCCTTTAGATATCGCTTTTAGCCCATTATAGACCGAATGATAGCGCTCTTCTCCTCCCGTTACTACACGGACCGGCTTTTCTAAGGGGTACCGGCTAAGGATGTTGTCCTCCAGATATTCTATATCGTTTTCATTTACTACCAATAGAATTTCGTCCACACTGCTTTTATCAAATGCTTCCAAGGAATAGCAAAGTACCGGTTTCTCTCCCAAAAGCATATACTGCTTTGGAATATCAGACTGCATTCTTTTACCGCTTCCACCGGCTAGCAGGATAGCGCTTATTTTCTCTTGTCCCATTTTATCCCTCTCTTCTCCGGTCATAATGATATCAATAGTACATCAATTACTAATATCCGGCTGATACCCGGAAAACAGCTATCGTATATTTCATTAGCGTTGTCCTATTTTAAGATTGGGTATTGCATTCAGGTCCAGACCATGCCTGGTTCCTCCAAGATATTCATAATAAGCTGCTGCCCCTATCATGGCAGCATTGTCTGTACATAAGATTGGAGATGGATAATATAGTTTAAGACCTTTCTTTTTGCAGCCTTCTTCCATTGCTTCCCTTAAGGCTGAATTGGATGCTACTCCACCTGCCAAAGCAACTTGAGATAACTTTAAGTCTTTGGCGGCTAAAAGGGTTTTCGATACAAGAGCATCCACAACTGCCTCCTGAAAAGAAGCTGCTATGTCAGCTCTGTTTACTTCTTCCATCTTCATTTCACAGGAATTGAGGTGGTTTAGAACAGCAGATTTCACCCCGCTAAAGCTAAAGTCATAAGGTGCATCCGCAATATTAGCTCTGGGAAAAGCTATGGCATTCTTATTCCCCTCTTTGGCAAGCTTGTCTACCTTCGGTCCTCCCGGATAACCAAGTCCGATTGCTCTGGCTACCTTGTCAAAGGCTTCTCCTGCGGCATCATCATGGGTTCTTCCGATTATCTCATACTTTCCATAATCCTTTACCACTACCAAATGGGTATGCCCTCCCGATACGATTAAGCATAAAAAGGGAGGCTCCAGGTCTTTATGCTCTATGAAATTGGCAGAAACATGCCCTTCTATGTGATGCACTCCTACCAGCGGTTTTCCTGCCGCGTAACTGATAGCCTTTGCTTCTGCTACGCCAACCAATAATGCCCCTACCAACCCCGGGCCGTAGGTAACACCTATGGCATCAATCTCATCTAATGTTGTATTTGCTTCTGTTAAAGCTTCTTTGATTACCTGATTTATCTTTTCTATGTGCTTTCTGGACGCAATTTCCGGCACTACACCACCATACAGGGTATGAAGCGCTATCTGGGATGATATTACGTTTGATAGTACCGTCCTGCCATTTTTAACAACTGCTGCTGCGGTCTCATCACAGGAAGATTCTATCGCCAGAATCAATATATCCTTATCCATTTCTCTTTCAGCTGCCCTGGTGTAAAAATCCTTCCTAAAGTCAAACTGGCATTACACTGCCGGCAGTTCCTTTCTGTTAAACTCATTATTCATTGGGGTCAAATTCCAGAACAACGCTTTTCTTGTCTGTTCCGGCTTTGGCATTGGCAAAAATAGCACGGGTATCCGCCATAAATTCCTCCGGCCTGATTAAAGAAGGGCTATAATGGGTAAGCCAAAGCTCTTTCGCATCAGCTGCCTTTGCTAATCTTGCCGCATCATAAAAGGTCATATGCTTATGCTCTGCTGCTTTATCATCCTTATCCTTCTCACCGTACATTCCTTCACAGATGAATAGATCTGCATCTTTTGCATGCTCACTGATTGAAGCAATAGGCCTTGTGTCAGTGCAATAGGTAAGCTTAATTCCTTTTCGTCGGCCGCCTAAGACCAATTCCGGTGTATATATTCTTCCGTCGGCTTCGATTGTCTCTCCCTTTTGCAGCTTATTCCAATATTTTTGAGGTACTTCATTTTCAATAGCTTTCTCTGTATAGAATCTTCCGCCACGCTCAATTAAAACATTGTAACCATAGCAAAGTACGTTATGATTTACTTTAAAAGCCTGTATTACATAACCATTTATACGGAATTCTTCTTCTGCTCCGTTAATCTCTATAAAATTAATATCAAAGGGCAGCTCCGGTGCAATTACCCGAAGAGCACTTACTACCCTTTCCAGACCTTTCGGTCCTATCATGGTTACAGGCTCAGTCCGGTCAGCATTTCCCATGGTAAGTAACAGACCTGGTAATCCGCTGATATGGTCCCCATGATAATGGGTAAAGCAAATCACATCAATAGGATGGAAACTCCAGCCTTTCTCCTTAATTGCAATCTGGGTGCCTTCTCCGCAGTCTATTAAAAGACTGGAACCATTATACCTGGTCATCAATGCCGTCAGCCACCTGTTTGGTAAAGGCATCATTCCGCTGGTTCCAAGCAAACAAACATCTAACATGTATTTTCCTCACTTTACTGCATATCTCGAATCGTTATTTTTAACGTTTTCTAAATAGTACCACAATGCATATCAGTTAGCAAGCCCTGTAAAAACAGTACCCTAAGATGAATTTCATACCTCCGGACATACTGTAAGAGCTATATAAAGTATAGCCTTACCCCTATGATAAAATACCTCAGCCATCTTACAATTCTTATAATTAAAACAAGCAGGCGCACCATTTTTTGGTGTTCCTGCTTGTCCTTTTATATTACTGCTTATAATGCTTCTCTTTTATGAACTTTCTGTATCGGAATTTTAAAGGATGATATTAACCGGTCATAGCACTCTTCGCAGATGTTAAACTTATGGACCTCTAAATCATATTTTGAGAAGTATCCCCACTCTTTTGCCGCTTCAAATACGTCTTCCTTCATTATTCCATGCTCCATTGCGATTTTTTTTCCGCAAACATTACAATAGATATCATGATTGATTATTGGTACCCTTTTTAAGTTTCTCATAATATTCCTCCCGCCAACTTGTCCGCCTTCTTGAGATTATTATAACTTGAAATCCAGAAAATTTACAGTGGGAATTACAACCACATAATCAGTGCATCTTCTACCGGTGCCTCGTAATAGTTCTTTCTGACCGCTGTATCCACGAATCCCAGCTTATGATAGAGATGAATAGCAGACAGATTGCTTTGACGTACTTCCAGTGTAAAGGCGGCAATTCCCATCTTGCGCCCGCTCTCTATCAGCTCTGTCAAAATCCTTTCCCCTACCCCCTGGTTCCGGTACTTTTTATCAACAGCAACATTGGTTATCTCACCTTCGCCAACAATTCCCCACAATCCGCAATAACCAAGAATAATTCCCTCAGCTTCTGCAACCAGATAGAGATTCTGCGGATTCTTCAAGGAGTTTAGAAAGGATTCCTGACTCCAGGGTCTTGAAAAGGAATTGTATTCGATTGTATATACCTGTTCCATGTCTTCTGGCTTCATGGGACGGACTACCATTTGATGTATACTCATTATATCACTCTTTTCCTTTCATTTACCATAACAAAACGGACCCGAGAAAAACTATCATCTCTTATTGATTGTTCTCTCAGGCCGTATAAACACATTATTAAATTTGCTGCTGCTTTTCAGCTCTTTCGCGTTCTGCCTGGGACATTCTAAGATATTCCGGCTCAAAACTGTCTCCCTCTTGCAACTTACCGGCTTTGTAATACTCTACCCCTAAAGCTCCAAGGGCTGCTGCTCTTTGCTTTGAAAGATGAACAGGAGCAATAGAATAAGGAGCTTTCAGTAAAGGTGCAAACTTACTAAGCTGAGCTTCCACACCGTCACCAAGGAATATAATTTCCCGGTTATAGCTGTTAAGCTTTTCTGCCAATTCTTCTACCTCTGCGGCAAACTGCGGCAGAACCACTTTAAATTCGCCCTCCTGCCATTCATATAAACCTGTATAGACCTGGTTTCTTCTGGCATCCATCATAGGACAGATTAAATGGTCTGTTCCATACAGATTATATGCAAGGGAATCTACAGTAGGTATATTAATTATCGGAATATCCAGAACCAGTGCCAGGCCTTTTGCAGTAGAAGCACCTATACGCAATCCGGTAAAGGAACCCGGACCTCCAGCAACGGCAATTGCATCGAGCTCTTTCACATCAATATCAAGTATTTTAAGAACCTCATCTACCATAGGAAGAAGGGTCTGAGAATGGGTCTTCTTATTGTTGACAGTGAATTCTCCCAGTACTTTATCCTCTGTTACCACAGCCACAGAAGCAACAAGTCCGGAACTGTCCAGTGCTAATATCTTCATGTAACTCCTTTCATAAACAGCAAGCTTACAAGAATTTATCAATTCTTATTCTATTTTATTCTTCTATAAGCTTACCGCCGGTGACCGTAATCTTTCGGTAATCAAAGCCTTTTGCTGTGTTCTTTTCTATCGTAATAGAGGTAAGGGTTTCAGGAAGCAATTCTTTAATTAACTCAGCCCATTCTACAAGGCAGACACCTTCTCCGTAGAAATAATCTTCGTACCCTATTTCCTCCATCTCTTCGATATCTTCAATGCGATATACATCAAAATGATACAGGGGAAGCCTTCCTTCCTCATACTCGGAAACAATCGTAAAGGTTGGGCTGTTTACCGGTTCCGTAATTCCAAGACCTCTTGCAAAGCCTTGTGTAAATACTGTCTTCCCGGTTCCTAAATCTCCGGACAGACAATATATTTCTCCTGACTTTGCCTGCTCTCCCAAACGCTTCCCAAGTTCAAAGGTTTCTTCCCTGCTATTGGTTTCTATTATCATAAGTTCTCACAGTCCTCAGTGAATTCTCTTAAAACGCCAAGAAGTACCGTAAGCTAACTTACGATACTGCTTGCATTAGAAGTATGTGACAATTATAGCAGATATAGCATGATTTAAAAAGTCATTTTTTTAACGGATTACTTTTTTTAATATTTCATAAGTGATATGACCTACAATACCGAGAAATATACCTTTTACCAGATTAAAAGGTGTGATTCCAATTAAGATTAAGGTAAACATATTCTTAATACCAGGTACCATAGAAGCCAAGCCTACAATATTATCGATGCCACCGTACATTCTGGCATACAAAGGTATGGTTACAAAGTAATTCATTAGGAATCCTACAATCATCATAGAAATGGTTGCAGCACCAAAAGCGAATACTGACTTATATTTTCCTTTTAATTTACGAAAGAGTAAGCTTGCAGGTACAACGTATGCAACACTTACAATAAAGTTGGCAAGTTCACCGATTCCCATGGTATTGGAAGCAGTAATTCCTTTTATGAGGTTCTTTAGAAATTCTATTAGAATTCCTGCTGCCGGCCCAAACCAAAAAGCGCCTAATATCGCCGGTATATCACTGAATTCAAGTCTTAAAAAACCGATATAGGGAGGGGACTCCAGCAACATTAATACATAGGATAAAGCTGTTAAGAGACTTATCGTAACCATTGCTCTTGTACTAAAAACAGAACTTTTTACATAGCTTTCCTTCATTGTGTTGTTTTGTGATGTCTTCATAATATTCTCTCCTTTTTAGGAAGGAAATTCCTGGTTTTATGCGTGGAAAACATTTTAAAATGTTATTCTCACCCTGACCAAGAGAATCTATGCGTTGTAACTGCTACAGATTCTTTCAGCAGAAATAATAAAAGCCCCGAATAATAGTAATTCGGGGCTTTTTACGTACATGCAATAATGCATATTCTGCAATCAGTTTCTTCTCACATCCAGACTATACTGTCGGTTTTGGAATTGCACCAAATCAACTGATACCAGTAAGTTTTAACTTCACTTATTACCCTGTATCAGGTCGCGGACTATACCGCCGGTCGGGAATTTAACCCTGCCCCGAAGAATTTCCTTATTTTTTTGTGTCTTTATAATAGTACCCTTTGAGAATTTTGTCAAGGGTAATTTTTAACATTCTTCTTCCTGTTGATATGACGAGATATCTGAGCGCAGAGAAGAATTCCAATAATTGCACCGAATGTATCGATTCCTACATCCGTTATCATCGGCGACCGACCGGGCGTGAAGAACTGGTGGAATTCATCACTGGAGGCATAAAGGACGCAAAGGCCGATACTTAATAGATACAACCTTCTCCCTCTCAGCCGATGACAATAAATTAATGCAAAGGCGACTGTAATACCAAGCATCGCATACTCTGATAGATGTCCAACCTTCCTTACAGGGGTATGTATACTCTCTATGATATGCTCCTGCTCCGCCGAAGTTACAGTTAAATCAGCTGCATTGATTACTGCCTCAACCATGGATTTTGTTAAAGAACCGCTTAAGTTGGAGGACTCATTGCTGTTCTCCGAAGAAAATAAAAAAATTATTATCATAATCAGAATTGCCGGAACCCAGGCTAACCATCGTTTTCTAGTCACAGTACTTATCCCTTCTCAATCTGTTTCCACCATGTTATACCATTTTATGAGTTCAGTCAACTAAGATGCTATTCCTTGTAAAATATTACTGGTTTAGAGTAACTTCCCGTTTGCTCTGATTAGGATATAACTGTTCCTGCAATACTTTGATGTTCTTATCAAAATTCAGTGTAATAACATCCATTCCTCTAATGCGCATAAACTGGTAGGAATTATCTACCGGTATATGACTTTGATCCATTTTATAACCTGCATATTTGGGAATGGATAGAATCATCGAAAATATCTCACCTTCTGTGAGGTTTGTAGTAATCTGCGGCAGCAATTTATTGAGGAGACTGTTCAACTGAATCAGATTCAGCTTCTTAACCTTTTGCAGTGCTTCACTTAAAACTCTTCTTTGCCTTGCTGTTCTCTCAAAATCAGTTCCTATATACCGGTTTCTGGCATAGGCTAATGCCTGCTTACCATTCAGCTTTAATACTCCGGCCTCCTGCAGGTAATCTGTTCCTTCTTTCTCCCCTCGTAAACTGTTAAGCTCAGCCAAATAGTTATTTATGATAGGTATTTCCTTATCGGTGACCTCGATGGTTACTCCTCCAACAGCATCTATGATATCCATAAATACATAAAAATCCACAGATGCATAGCGATCCACACTTACTTTAAAATTCTGTTCAATCGTATTCATTAAAAGGCTCGGACCGCCATAAGCATATGCTGCATTTAACCGGTTGTTGTTCTTTCCAGGTATTTGAAGATAAATATCCCTCAGCAAAGATGCACTAGTTATGGTTTTACTCTTCTTATTAATGGATAAGAGTATCATAGCATCGGAGCGGGAGTTCTCCCCTACCTTCCTGTTATCTGTTCCGATTAAGAGTATGTTAAACACATTCTTATCCGATAAGACCGAAGTACTTTTATCTTCCATATTCTTTCGAATAGCTTCCTCTGCTGAGGAGATCAGCTCAGGAGATGAATCATCTCCAGAAGAATCTTCTCCAAATGAATCATCTCCTGATGAATCATCTCCAAAAGCATCTTCTCCAGATGAATCCCCTCCTAAAGCTTCTCCTGAACTATCAGTATCTAAGCGGCTGTCCTCATCAGTAATATCTGCCCCAGAAGTTTCTTTTATAACCCCATCTTTTGAAAGAGCTTCCACTCGATTCATCTTACTGATATAACTATGGGCCAAAAGATAGCCACAGAGTATGAGAAAGGCTATAACTGCCGCTGTTATACCTGTTATTTTCTTTATTTTCTTACCTTTAGGTCCGACTGGTCTCTCCATTATTTACCTCGATTCCGCACTATAACCGCGCACTTCTTGTCTTATTATTATACTTTATCTTATATTCCCGTAATTCCTGTCTTACCGGAATAGTTGTCCGTATCTCTTCCATGGGTTATAATAATTGTAAATTATTTCTAGTTAAGGAGCTGTTATGCAAAAAAATTCAATGATCCTTATTAAACTTCTATCTGCTGCTATTTCAGGTAAGTCACCGGTATTGCCTGAGTCAGTCCCTGATTGGCCCGTTATTTACGAAGAAGCCCTTGCCCACCAAGTCCATACCTTACTATTTCCGGTAATAGAAAAACTCCCCGCAGAATTAAAGCCTGAACCTGCACTTCTCTCCTCCTGGAAGAATGATATGCTTCGGGAAGGAACATTCCAGATTCAGCATGTGGAACAGATGGTGAGAGTCTTTCAGTATTTTAAGGAACAAGAAATTCCTATGATTGCTTTAAAAGGATTAATCCTTCGTAATTATTACCCTGTAAAAGAACTTCGTATTATGGGTGATGCAGATGTTTTAATACGCTATGAAGACCTTAAAAGGGCTCATGCAGCTCTGGTTAAGCTGGGTTACAAAAAAGGCGAATTCAGTGAGCGTCATATTGTCTATACCCTTGAAGGCTTTCCCGATATTGAGCTGCATACCCTGTTGACGGAAAATTCCGATATGGAAAGCAAAGCTGATTTTACTTCTCATGTATGGGACAATACTAGCACCGAGCTGTTAGATACAACACCTGTATTAAGCCTGTCCGTGAAGGACCAGACTCTTCACCAAATCTTTCATATTGTTCACCATATTTGTTCCGGAGGTATCGGGCTACGGCAATTATGTGACTTTACGCTGTTTACAGCCTTTCACGCCAAGGATATTATCTGGGAAAATATCTTTTCGGAATTAGAACTCTATGGATATGATAAATTCACCCGAACCCTGCTTGCCATCTGCCAGGATTTATTTAGTTTGCCCCTTCCGGATGAACTGCTCCCGGTAGAAGAGGAGCAAGCTCTCTATTACCGGAACAAACTGACAGAAGACATCCTGGAGGCCGGCACCTTTGGAAAACGTACGGATGAAAGAGCCGCTTCCCGCAACATCCTCCGGTACATAAAGGGTGGGAAAAGAACAATGATCTTCAATCTAATAAGATTTTTATTTCCGATTCCCGCTCAGCTAAGATACCGGTATCGTTATGCCAAAAAGTATCCCTTTCTGCTTCCCATTGCCTGGGTACACCGGGGAGTATATAACCTAAGGCAGCTTTCTCTCCTTGCTTTTATCTGGAACAAAGAGAGCTCCACTGCTTATTCTGATAGAATTCAGCTCCTTACCTGGCTAGAGCTTCGCTAGACGGATAAAAAGAAACAAAACCGATACTTTCATTTAATTCCGCTAATATTTTAGCAGGCTCTCTTTCCTTTAAGGTTCCCTTTTCCAGTGTGAATACCCTATCGCAATAACGAAGAGCTGAGAGCCTGTGGGTTATGATAATACCGGTGCGTTTACCCTTCATTTCTCTGATATTACGAAGGATCGCCTTTTCCGTATCCATATCCAGGGCTGATGTTGCCTCGTCCAGAATCATCAAAGGGGCTTCCCGAAGGAAGGCTCTTGCTATTGAGATTCTTTGGGCCTGCCCTTCTGAAAGGCCAATTCCGTATTCACCGATTACCGTATTCCAACCTTCTTTCAGTTCCTTTACAAAGCCCCAGGCACAGGCTTCTTCCAGGGCTTCTTCTTTCTCCTTTTCCTCTGCATCCTTTCTGCCCATTGCCAGGTTCTCTTCAATGGTACCGGAAAAAAGGGTATTTCCCTGGGGCACATAGGTTATCAAATCCCTGATAGAAAACTGTTCCATATTATAGATGGTATTCTCTTTCTTAATGAGAATACTGCCCTTCTCAGGCTTTAGAAGCTGCATGATTAAATTGATTAAGGTGGTCTTGCCTTGCCCTGAAGCTCCGATTAGGCCGATTATTTCCCCTGCTTTAATAGAGAATGATACATCATGCAGTACAGGCTTGTCTGCTTCGTAGGAGAAGTTCAGGTTATCAATTATTAATTCATCAAAATCCTTCACACCAGGTTTGACGTCCATGTCTTCCGTGTGAAGTCTCTCCAGCTCCATTAACCGTTTGGAGGAACCGGCCGCCGATAGAAAGGTAGTGCCGATTAAAGCCAAATCTAAAAACGGTATCAGCATCTGGGCAATCAGCTGTATGTATGCGGTAAACGTACCTACACTGATGTTTTTTGAGAAAACAGAGGTCATTCCCCAGACAAATATAAGCAGGAAGCTGATGCCGATTCCAATCATGGTTACCGTGTTAATAACCGTGGTTGAGAAGGTGCGTTTTATCGCAAACCGCTTCTTTTCAGCCTGCATCTGTCGTAATTTTTCAGCACTGTCACGTTCCTTGCCAAAGGTTTTCACGATCAGCATATGGGATAAACATTCCTGTAAATATGCCCGGTATTTGCCGTCAGCCTCCTGGGTATCTTCATGGATAGACATGTACCGGGAACCGAAAATCCCAATAAACACTAAGGAAAGGGGTCCGCAAAGCAGTGTAAACAGGGCAATATTTCTATTAAGCTGTAAAAGTACCACAAAGGCTGCTGCCATACCTGTTAGCTGGGTTATTCCTTGAATGATACCGTCAATAATGCCGCTTACCGTTATCTGGGTATCCCCCATGACCCGCATATGAATGTCTCCGGTATGATATTTTGTGTATTCGTTCCAGCTTGCCCCGGTAAGATGCCGGTATATTTTTTCTCTTAAATTACCTGACATGTTTTCTTTGGTCCGCACGGATAAATCTGTTGAGATCCATTTAAAAATCACCTGCAGAAGCAGCGCAGCACCGAATAAACTTCCCGTTTTTATCACTTCCGTTATGTTCCTTAAGAGGGCCGAATCAATCAAATCTTTTGAAACATATGCCATATATACTTTTACAAAAGATAAAATACATCCCATCAGAATGAGAAGTATCAGACTTCGTATATATGGTTTTGTTTTAGCCCCCATCCACTTTAGTATTTGAATTTTCTGAATCATATGCCTGCTCCTTCGATACGCAATGCTGCTTAAACAGAAGTGACAATTACTTTAATACTGCCAGACGGCAGTTTCTTACCTTATGATAACCCTTCATTATGATTTTCCGAAAGGGGATAACCAGTGTCCAAAGTAAGGACAATATTCTGATAAACCAGCCATCTACAGCCAGTTCTCTATCCCCTCGATAAATCACTTCTGCTTTCGCCAGTATCTGGCTGCTGTAGATGGGGCCCTCCTTACTCTTTTGTGCGTCTCCCAGCAAGTAGAGGGCCTGCTTTCCTTTCCGTATTACTCTGTGGAGCACATAGTCGCCCTCCTTTCTTTTTACAAGTATAATATCTCCGATTTTTACACTTTCCATGGAAGTCCTATAGAGTACCACACTATCTTTTTTATCACGCAAAAAAGGGTACATACTATTTCCTGTTACGGTAATACGCACCCCTTTGCCTTCTTTTATCAGATTCTTTATGACAGGCATTATGCTGTCGGATTTCACTTCCTTTAATTCAGACATTGGCATAATAACTCCACCGCTTCTCTGTCAGGCCTGCATTTTAAGAGATATACCGGCGTGACAGATACTATCTTTTCCAGATTCTTAAGTGCTCTTCCCATATTTTCTTCATTGTTATAGGGCAGAAAGCTTCTAGGCATCAGTCTTTTTACAGCCTCATCCTCTGAAAGCCTTTCTATGATATTCTCTTTATTCTGCTGCAATAAAACAATAGCTGCTAAGGTAGCTGATCTATTGGTGTATTTTTTACTGGAACCATTCCACATAGTTCCAAAGACATAAGAACTCCCCTCAATAACCCTTATAGCCGGACGGTCATCATTTATCAGTTCTGCTTTTTTATATTTCCTCCAAAGCCCTGACTGGGTGGATTTACCCGTTCCGGAAGGACCGGAAAAGATGATTCCCTTGTTCTCACAGGCAATAGCAGAACCATGTATTACCAATCCGTCATGGAATAAAATCCTATTTCGAAAGGCTACTTCTCCAATGGAGTTCAGAAAGGTATTAGCAGGTTTCCTCTCCTTAATATTCGAAGTTACCTTTACCTCTTTCCAATCTGAACTTGCAAATACCTGGTGTACTACCTTTCCTATATTATTATCGTAGACATACAGCCTATTGGCAGTCTCTTCCCTGTCTCCTTTTGACCATTTCATCGTTTCATCAAAAGATATATAATCTGCCGGTAATTCCAGGTCCTTTGCCTTTCTGTATGAGATACTCATCCCTGCAGTCTGCTCTTTCGTTTCAAAGACTCTCATTTTCTTATTGGTACGATTAATATTGTCAGCCTCCAAAGCAATCACAATATCCGCAATCTTTACTGTACTTTTCATATGTCCCCCTGAATGAAATGCGATGAAGTTTTAACACTTCGAGCCCATATCTACGACGACTTCCTTACAGAAACGTCTGTGAAGTAGGAGCCAGGTTATAATGTTTGCTAGGGCACTGGGTTTTTTATAACAACCGGTACAGCACGCCAAACGTTCTTCTGGTCTTAATTCCACTATCTCAATTGCCGGTTTTACATAATCCTTCATACATTCTCTCCTTTATATTTGAATTTTTAATCTTTCTCTTGTTAACTCACACAGATAGGGAGCGGGTTCTTCAAAGCTTCCCGTTTCACTTAACAACCTGCCAGGGCAAGCACTGCAATTCTCCTGTAAGGAGCATTTCTCACAGGTCTTACAGGTAGGCACTTCCAGACATTTATCAGCCAAGTCCTTCCAGGCTTTTTGAAACCCCTGAGATAATGGCTCTGAATAGGGAATACTTAGAGTGGGGCAGGGTACCATCCTGCCGTCCCAGGTAATAAAGAAGGAATTCTTTCCGCTATTACAAGGAAAAGGTCCTTGGCTTTCGAAGGACTTAAAGCAGTCTAAGGCCTCATAAAAACTTTCCTTATCCTCATAGAAATCCTCTGTTCGGTATCCTGGCTCCGTCCTGCTATTATAATCATCCATTCTCTTTAAAAGCTGTGCCTGCTGGGAGGGCTCCAATCTTCCTGTATCCCTGTTGTTTATTTCTCTCCCCGGTGATATGTAATCCACAATATTTAATTTTAGCTCCAGTCCTTCAGCTATCTCCATCATCTGTTCCAGATCGGCAAGATTTTCCTGAATTATGGTACTCCTTATCTGAACCTCAATACCGGCGTCTTTTAACAGTCTGATTCCTTCTAAGGTCTTGTAAAACCCGTTTGCATTTCCGCATACCCTTTTATAAGTCTCAGGAGATGCTCCGTATAGCGTAATATCTATCTGGGAAGGCGGTCTTTTCGCCAACCAGTTTATTACTTTCTCGTTGATAAGGGAACCATTGCTGTATAAACTCACAATAAAACCCATCTGCGTTATTTCTTCATATATTTCACGAAAATCTTCCCGATAAAAGATTTCCCCTCCTGTTAACAGCAAAAAGAGCATTCCGGCATCATATGCCTCCTTTGCAAGCTGAATCCAGCTTTTCGCACTCAGTTCCTTTTCTTTTAGTGCGCTATGGCTTAACCCAGAACAGGTATAACACATACGGCAGCCAAAATTACACCTAGTGGTCAGCTCAAACTGGCCCATAAAAGGCAGCTGCTGCTTAAACGAATCCATTGTCAGCTGCGCACTTAACTGCCCCCAATCCATTGCCATCCTCCATCAATCCTCTCTCTGAAATTTTATTTAGGAAGATTTCAATGTCTTCCCTTGCTGTCTCCCTTTCCACCAAATAATTCTCACATAGAATTCCAACTAATTCTTCTATTGATTTTATGCCCTTTTCAAGCCTCGCCCAAAGCAGGGCCCCGCTTTCGTTAAGACTCATAAGCCCGTTAAAATCAATCACCCTCTGTCCGATAGGTACTACAACAAAAGAGCCCGCTATTTCCCGGAGCAAAAATCCTTCCTTTATTTTCATGTCTAATCCTCCCTACTTTCGTTTTTGTATATCCCATCGTGGCAATACGGCCAGAATCGGTAAATGAAGCAGTTCTGCGATTTCATCTGCCTTCTGTATTTTACTGCTGCGAAAATATTTGATAGAAATAATTACAATGCAAACGGCGGCACCGATAAGAAAACTTCTAAGAAAACTGCCTGCGTACTCTTTTGGCAAAGGGTAGGCCTCTCCGGTGTCTTCTACAACTCTCAGGTTAAAGATAGTTCCATAGTCAGCCTTTGCAGTTTTTAGAAAAGCCCGGACTAGAGTCACCGCCTGCTTCGGATCATAATCGCTTACTTCCATCTCCATTACTCTGGAATCTCCTACAATCGAGATAAAAAACGCACTGTCCAATTCCTCCGGCGTCATATCTACTCCTGCCTCATAGATTACCTGTTCTAAAATCGGCCTGCTGGTAATTAATCTGGTAAAATCATTGCTGACCTGCATTCCGGATTGAATTTTAATCGCTGCCTGGTATTCCTCCGGCACAAGATAATAGTAAGCGGTGCAAACCAGAACTCCAAAAGTGATTCCACTAAGTAGTATCCAAAGAATCCGCTTTTTTAAATAGGCGAATAACTCTATTATATTTTCTTTCAGATCATTGCTGCTCTTATTCATATAGCTCCTTATCCTGAACGTAACAGAAGGCTGTCTGTTAATTTTATTAACTGATTCCCAATAATATATCCAATAATACAACCAAATGCATTTAAAATTACATCGTCGGTCTGCAGGTATCCTCTGCCGGTGATAAATTGAACCATTTCGATAAAAACACTGAGTATAATGCCGCTCCTGAAACACTTTCCAAGTTTGTTAGCCGTAAAGGGGAGAAGGCGGTACAAGAACCCAAAAGGGATAAATAGCAAAATATTTTCCGCTGCATATACATTCCCTGCTGCCCGTACTGACATCGTAGCGAAAGGCATTAAGTCCACTCTGGTCCTGGATCCGGTTGGTCTTGATAATACTGTCAGATAGAAAGCAAATGCCAGGTAAAAAAACAGCAGATATAATAGAAACTGACTGCTTTTTCGAAACACCTCCGTACTTTTTCTCTTCTTTCGATAGAGCAGCAGGTAGGTGGTATCAAAGGTTACAAGGGCTAATAAAGCGGGGAGTATAGAGGATATCAGGTAAGTGGCAGCGGCAACATGAAGGTCTGTAAAAATGGGATAAAAAAGCTCATTAAATATATTGGTCATTGAGCAGTTTCCTTGCATTATTCATAAACAGTTCGGCCGCATATTTTTCACCATACCGCTTACGTGTCATTGTCAGGCATTTCTCTAGCTTTGGCGGTCTTGAACTCTCATTATGGCTATCTGTGGCAATAAAGTGTAATAGCCCACTCTTTAAGATACTTTTTGTGACCTTTTTGGCTTCCCTGCCATTCTCCCCCAGGATACTCATGGCATTGGACTGTAAATAGGCTCCCATAGCAACCAGATCTTCTAACATCCTAATCTCTTTATTTAGATTATAATAACGTTCCACATGGGCTATTATTGGTTTAAAGCCGCTCATTACAAGGTTCTGAAGGCTGCTTTTCAGATACCGGTATTCACAGGAGGGGGTGAACTCTACCAGTACATAGCTTGTGCCGGCAAGAGTCGGAATCTCACCTGTTTCAAGGCCGTGTACCGTATCCTGACTATAATAGATCTCACTCCCAAAATAGAGCTTCAAGTCAGGAAGTTCCTGTTCTGATTTCTCCTGCAGCTTAGAAAAAGCTGCACTTAATTGCCGGTATCTGCTCTCATTTTTCTTGTAAGACACATGTGGTGTTGCTATCATAGAACGAACACCTTCCCTATATGCCAATGCCAGCATACGAAGCGCTGTTTCGGTACTTTCAGCACCGTCATCCACTTTCGGAATTATATGACTATGTATATCGATATATCCTTCCATGGCTCCTCCTTTGGATAAGAGAGCTGTTTTCAGGGTCAGGGTTTTACCTTTAGAACCAGTGTGGCTCCTTCGGATTTATTATCATCGCTATCCCTGGTAGTAATTAACAGGACATAGGTTCCGCTTTTGGCAGTGTCATAATCTCCTGTTACGGTAATATTCTGAAGTAACGTCTGTATGGAATCCTTATCATCTTTTATATCTTTTATATACTTTTCAGGATGAAAATCCTCTCCTGTCTTTAACTCTGCTTCCGTCGTTGTTAAACTTATCACCGGAATTTTATCTTCTGCCTTCTCTTGCTGCTGATTCAACTCTTGCTGTTCATCAGCTGTTTTTAAAGTGGCTGCTTCTGTCTTACTATTATTTGCCGTACTTGCTTCAAAGGGAATTACAATATCAAGCACTCCCACATTGTTGCTGGTGTCCTTGGCAAGATAAGTAATCTTCGCAGCTTCTTTATCCGGCATGGTTACAATATCTCCTATCATAATGGAAGATGTTACATCACCGTCGACATCATCCTCCGCCTTTATGCCGTTTAGAAGCAAATTCTCGTCTTCTCCGTCCTTATAGACCAGATTCTGGTTCTCCTGCATTATTACAGGAGCCGTTTTATCTTCTCCTATTACAATATAAATCAAGGCACAAAAGAGCATTGCAGTTACTATTCCGGCCAGTATTATAAATTTTTTCATAGGTTCTCCCGTTGGTTCATGATTATTTTAGTAATCTGCCTTACACATCCGCAGCATAGGACGTTCCATAATACTGTTTATACTTTTTGCCATAATATCTTGCCTGGTGCTTGGTCTCTACTTTGTTCAGCACAGCCCCTAACACACGGCAGTTGCTCTTTTCTAATTGTTTCATTATTTTCTGAACAAATTTATAACTATTGGCATCGGCCTGTATTACCACCACCGCACCATCACAGCTCTCTGCTACGTTGGCACCGTCAATTACCAGCCCTAAAGGCGGTGTGTCGATGATGATATAGTCATAAACTTCCCGCTCTCTTTGAAGCAATTCCTTAAAATATTTATTACTCAGCAAATCGGAAGGATTGGGCGGCATGGGCCCGGTAAAAATAATATCAAGTCCCGTAATATTGGTTCCATAGGTTATCTCTTCCGAGGTATTCATCCCAGACAGAAATTGGGATAAACCTAGCACGGACTGATTTATTTTCAGCCTTTTTATCAATACCGACTTCCTTAAATCTGCATCAATAAACAAGACTTTTTTTCCGGTTTCTGCAAGAGAAGCCGCCAGACGAACCGATACGGTGGATTTTCCTTCTCCCGGTGTACAGCTGGTGATACAGATGGTCTGAATGTCTTTACCGCAGAACTGGATATTCGTTCTTAAGGTGTTATAGGCTTCATAGCTTCTAAAATCCAGGCTTGCTTCCAGCTCAATATTAACTGACTGCATTTTTAAGTCCTCCTTTGTAACCTTTTTTATATGCCCGCTTTAATTGTGCTCTTACTCTTCTGGTATTCAGGATATCCTCTTCCAGCGGAATCTCTGCCAGTGGAACTAATCCTAAGAACCGCTCAATATCTTCATTTGTCTTTATATGATCATTGCTAAGATACAGGAAGATAATTAACGCCATCGCTGCTCCAAGCCCTAAGATTCCTCCATACATGGTGTTCTTTTTAAACTTGTTATCAGTTGGAGAGGTTGGAATTCGTCCTCTCTCAACAACATTCACTTTCTCAATATCCATTACACTTATCATCTGCTCTGCAGAAACATCAGCCAGCTTATCCGCCAGTTTCTTCGCCATAAACGGATCCTTGTTCTTAACTGTTATCTCAAGAATTCTCGTTTCTTCCGGTATGTTAATGGATATTTCACTTATCAGCTCCTCCTGGCTGACCGAAAGGTTTAAATCATGTATCACTTTTTCTAAGATCGGCCTGCTGGTAACCAGTATCTCAAAATCCTTTATCAGCAAGCTTCCGGCTGATAAATCCGTGCTGGTTATGGTCTTATCCGGATCCTGACGGTTAATAACATATAGTTTTGTAGTGGAGGAATAAACCGGTGTTTCCAGTAATTTCGTTGCTATGCCTCCAAGCAGTGCACAAATAATCGCAGCGTAAAATAGTATCCAGATTTTATCTAACAACGCATAGATTATTTCCTTGACATTAATTTCAATCTCTTCTGTTTTTTCCAGTTCCATGAATGTCCTCGCTTTCTGAATCTACTGTAAAAATAATTTACTGCAGGAATATTAAACATAGCGAAATAACTGTCGTTCAATCTTCTCATTTAATAGCAGCTTTCCGGTATTCTCAAGAAGGTTATTCTTCCTTTCTTCCCCATAGTACCGGCTTATAAAGGAAAGTCCCCCTTTTAATCCCGGCGACTTTTGTGCATCTGAGCTGTAACCTGTACCCAGCAGGTGAACCATATCATACTCCATCAGCCGCCTTGCAAATCTGACATTGGGATTAAGTACACTCCCGGTTAAGCTCCTGCTATTCATCTGCATATACACTCCAAGATTGATCAGAGCTGCGATATTATCATAATTCTCGTACAGGCAGCGATAGCTCTCCACCTGTGCCAGTACGGGATAATACCCTTGAATTAAGAGACTATGAAGCCCCGACTTCATAAAGGAATACTCCTCATCCTCTAAAAATTTAACCAGGCAATACCTGGTTCCGGCTAAAGTCCTGGCCATTCCCTTGCGCAGATGCTGTGCAATATCCTGGCTGTAAAATATTTCATTGCCAAGCTCCACCTGAAATTCTGAATCAATCTCTTTGGCTGCCTTTTGAACCTGGTGCAGCTTCTCCTCAAGCTCCGAACTTCGGGAGTTGATACAGCCCGCACCGTAATGTGGAGTTGCTATAATATATGTAATACCTTCTTCATGTGCATTGGTTAACATCCTTCTTGTCTGGTCCATACTGACAGACCCGTTATCCACTGCCGGAAGTATGTGGCAGTGAATGTCTATAAGCCTTTCCAAGCTATTTCCTCCTGCTATCTTGATCCTCTTGCGAATAGTACCACATAGATGGTCTTTAGAATTATCTTTATATCCATACGAAGAGACCAGTTATCTATATATTTTAAATCCAGATTCACGACATCCTCAAAATCCCTGATATCACTTCTGCCGCTTACCTGCCACAGCCCGGTCAGCCCGCAGTTTAGAGCAAGTCTTCTTTTATGCCTCCCTTCATAATGGAGAAATTCTTCCTCCGTAGGGGGTCTTGTTCCCACCAGGCTCATGTCCCCTTTTAATACATTAAAGAACTGGGGGAACTCATCAAGACTGGTTTTTCTAAGAAAATTTCCCACTTTTGTTACGCGGGGATCATTGGTTATCTTAAACATCTGACCTGAAACTTCATTCTGTGCTAAAAGTCCGGCCTTTTTCTCTTCGGCCTCTGCACACATGGAACGGAACTTATATATTTTGAATCTTCTTCCGTTCTTACCAACCCGTGTCTGGGAGAACAATACCGGCCCCGGTGACTCAAGCACTATAGCAGGTGCAATGAAAATTCCCAGAAGAAGAGTTAAGATACAGCCAACCAGGCCGCCTAAAATATCCATAATTCTTTTAATATGTAAATGGTATTCATTAAAGACCTTATTGCTAAAGGTCAATACATGATATCCGCTCATATTCTGTATTGTCTGCTCGGAAAGTCTAAGACCAAAGGTATGTATGCTTAGACTTACATCAACGCCCATGTTCTGAAACTGTTCAATAATATCTTCCAGGTTGACGGTTTCTGCATAATCACTTGGAAGATGAATAAGCACTCCATCCAGAACTTCTTTCCTTGCGACTTCAAACATATTGCTTTCATTGGCCTTAACCGGCACTCCGTGAACCCGCTTTCCCACCATATCCGTATCCACAATTGTCAGATAAGTAACCACATACTCCCAGGTATTCTCACTGTTAATACGGCTTAACATATCTGTCGCCTGGACGGAGGTTGTGACAATCATAATCTTACTGTTTGACATGCTCTTTTTATACACACCTAAAAGCAACCATTTAAAATACAGGCGGGAAGTATAAGTAATCAGCACATTCAGCAGAATAAACAGAAGAAAAAACAACCTGGAAAAGGCTGCTCCCTCCTGGGTTAAAAACAAAAATGCGGTAATGGATAAAGACAGGGCCAGATTTAATTTACAGACATTGGCCAGTTCATCAAAAAAACCTCTCTTGGAAAATCCTTTATAGGGATTTACAGCAATAAAAATTCCGCTGTAAAGAAGAATCGTAAAAATTAGTGCCCAATCGAAAGTATTATAGTACCAATATCTGGTTACCATACTGTAACGGATACAGGCTGCCAGTACATAGGATATTACAATACAGATACAATCCACTAATAACAGGTACCTACCGGGCATATTCTTCTTTATGAAAGCCATTGTATTTCACATCCTTTATCATAATTCGTGATTTTCTCGACAGGATATAGCAGACTACCTGAAGGATTCCCACAATTGCAATCACCAATAGTAATATTCCGGAGTTAATATTCTTTTTATAGGAACCCTCATCTGCCAGAGTTAGGTTCCCGGATTTATCGGATAAGCTGATTAATTCTCCCGCCGGATTAAAGCCTGCTGCCAGGCCGCATACAGAAAAGATATCTTTGGTAAGACCTATGGCGATCTCTTTACTGTCTGTAGAGAGTTCGCTTACCTTTGTTTTCTTTTCCATCTGAAGCAGATAATTCACTTCCTTCATCCTGGAATCCACCTGTTCCAAGGTATTCGCGCTCAAGTTCACCTGATTCATGCCAAGGTATTGAACTAAAAAACTCTCATACTCCGATTTCCCTTCGCCTAGATCCTCCTTCCCCGGCATTCCAACAAAACGAATATTTTCAGTCAGTGTATTTAAGATATTGCTTTCCTGTTGGTTCAGCCTTCCATTCAGACTTTTATTCGTGCTAACAGTTTCGACTGTTTGACTCAGACTTTTTGCATTCGCTTCTCTTAAGGGCTCTCCCGCAAAGATCAGCAATGCCAGAACACATAGAATAGGTATTATTAGATTTTTTAGCCTTTTCAATAGATCTCCTCCTCTCTTTCGCTTCCTATAAAATAAGTAAATATTTACCAGCTCCTAAGATTATAAAACACACTTTTTCATAGCACAAGTTGGAAAGTTGATTTCCCTCTATCTTTTCATCGCAGTATTTTCCAATAAAGTTTCACAAGAACAGGCATTTTACAGCAACCTCTTTTCCTTTCTGAATTTCAGCCCTTTCTGTCATTTGATGGTGACAAAGAAAAGCAGCCCTGTTACTTTTCCGACTTATAAAGTCTTTCAAATAACAGGGCTGCTGCTTATTTTGTTGATGTATGCTATAAAACTTATTATCTTGGCTTTTACTTACCTTTTATTAGTTATTCTGCCTGTGTTTCTTGTGAAGGCTTATCTTAAAGTTTCATGGTAAGCTGTATACGCTTCTTTCCTAAGTCTACTTTCATAACCTTCACATCCACAATATCTCCGACGCTGACTACCTCCAGGGGATGCTTAATAAATTTCTTACTGTTAAGCTCTGAGATATGCACAAGGCCGTCCTGATGAACGCCGATATCGACAAAGGCTCCAAAGTCAATTACATTGCGCACCGTGCCTTTTAATATCATACCTTCTGTCAGGTCCTTCATCTCAAGGACATCTGTTCTTAAGATAGGCTTTGGCATCTCCTCCCTGGGATCTCTGCCGGGCTTTTCAAGCTCCTTGATAATATCGATTAAGGTAATCTCTCCTACGGATAGTTCTGCTGCCATGGCTTTCTTATCCTTTACCATTTTGGACAGGCCGGATAGCTTCCCTCCACGGATATCGGAAGCTGCGAAGTTTAACTTCTCCAGCAGTTTATTGGCAGCTTCATAGGATTCCGGATGCACGCTGGTACTATCCAACGGATTATTCCCCTCCAGGATACGAAGGAAACCGGCACACTGCTCATAAGCTTTCGGACCTAACTTAGCAACTTTAAGCAATTGCTTACGGTCTGTAAAGGGACCATTCTCTTCTCTGTGGGAGACGATATTTTTCGCAATGGTCTTTGTGATACCGGAGATATATTCTAAGAGGGAGGCAGAGGCGGTGTTTAGGTCTACTCCGACTTTATTTACGCAATCTTCTACCACTCCTGTTAAAGCATCTGAGAGCTTCTTTTGGTTCATATCATGCTGGTATTGTCCTACTCCGATTGCTTTCGGATCAATCTTAACAAGTTCTGCCAGAGGGTCCTGAAGCCTTCTTGCTATAGATACCGCACTTCTTTGTCCTACGTCAAAGTTCGGGAATTCTTCCGTAGCTAACTTACTGGCAGAATATACGGAAGCACCTGCCTCATTCACAATAATGTATTGTACTTTTCCGTGGTATTCCTTTAACATATCCGCTATAATCAGCTCGGATTCCCTGGAAGCGGTACCGTTTCCTACAGATATCAGAGTAATTCCATACTTCTGAATTAATTTCTTAACGGTAGCTTTCGCTTCCTCCACCTTATTCTGAGGGGCTGTGGGATATACCACTACCGTATCCAGTGCCTTTCCCGTAGCATCTACCACCGCAAGCTTACAGCCGGTACGAAAAGCCGGGTCCCAGCCAAGGACCACCTGTCCCACAATAGGAGGCTGCATTAAGAGCTGTTCTAAGTTCTTACCGAATACCTTGATGGCTCCGTCTTCTGCCTTTTCCGTCAGGTCATTCCGGATTTCACGTTCGATTGCAGGTGCAATCAGACGGCTGTAGCTGTCTGCAACCACCTTCTTCAGTATCTCTGTGGTATGTGGATTATCTCTGACAATCACTTTTGTCTCAAGATAAAGCAATATCTTATCCTCCGGTGCTTGTAGCTTAACGGTAAGGAATTTTTCATTTTCTCCGCGGTTCAGGGCAAGTACCCTGTGTCCGGCAAGCTTAGTCAGCTTCTCATCAAAGCTGTAGTACATCTCATAAACACTTTCCTGCTTCTCATCCTTTGCAACAGAGATAATAGCCCCTTCCTCAAAAGTAACTTTACGGATATGAATACGGTAATCTGCTTCATCGGAAATATTTTCAGCGATGATATCCATCGCTCCTGCTATGGCTTCTTCTATTGTATTAACTTCCCTTTCTGGATCCAGAAAGTTTTCCGCTTCTTTTTCGATGGGTTTGTCCGTCATCTGAAGGAGTATAATATTCGCTAAGGGTTCAAGACCTTTTTCCTTGGCAATGGTTGCTCTGGTCCTTCTCTTCGGACGGTAAGGGCGGTAAAGATCTTCTACCACTACAAGAGTAGCGGCGGCAAGAATCTGAGCCTTCAGCTCCTCTGTTAACTTTCCCTGCTCTTCAATACTTGCTAAAACACTTGCTTTCTTTTCTTCAAGATTACGCAGGTATAGCAGACGCTCATGGAGATTACGCAATACTTCATCATTTAAAGAGCCGGTAACCTCTTTGCGGTATCTGGCGATAAAGGGAATTGTGTTTCCTTCATCTATTAATTTCACAGTGGCTTCTACCTGATCATTGCGTATGGCAAGCTCACTGGCTAGCTGCTTGATAATATCCATTGATGTAGTACTCCTTTGGTTTGATTACTCATATAAACATAGCTATTATAAATCAATAACAGCTGCGAAAGCAAGCTATTTGCTGTAGGCCGTCAGTCCCTCTTCCTTCAGTTTTTCTTCCCACAGCATCTTCATCAGTAACAATTCCTGATCATAATAACTATCCTCTGCATCCTCTTTGTATTCCAGATGCTCTGCAATTTCAACAGAGAACTTGTCTTTTCCGAGGGCTTTCCATTCCTTCTGAAGTTCTCTGACAGGGTGGTTCCCGGTCTCAAGCTTAAAGGCAGCCCCGTTCATATGTCCTTTTAGGTTCTTGGTGGTCTCCAAGTGATACTTTTTCGTTTCCTCACAGCGAATCAGGTACATCCCCATATCCGGTTTTAAATCTTTATACTGACTTTTTAATTCTTTTCTTCTATCCATCATTGTCACCTGCTTATTCACATTATTTTCTGCTCTTTGTTACCACCGAAAGAAGCTCTTCCGAGGTCATATCAATAACCTCCACACCGGCAGCAACTTCTCTCATAGATACCATTTGTTCTTCTGAAGCCTTTAAGATTCCTTCTAAACGGTCCATACTTTCTACCGTGTGTTTATTAATACCCTCTACTGCTCTATGAATTCTATCACCGCTGCCGGCTACGGTTTCTGACAGATCCGCAATACCAACCGCCATTTCATTCATCTTCTCAATGGAAGCAGTAACATCATTTGAGGATTGATTTGCTTTAATAACCAACTCTAATCCATTCTCAACAAGCTTTGCATTGTAATCCATGGATTTCACGGCTTCCATGGTATCACCTACTACCTTTTGAATAAGAAGTGCGATATTATCGGCTGCTTGCTGGGACTGCTCTGCAAGGCCTCTGATTTCCGAAGCAACTACTGCAAAGCCTTTGCCCTGTTCCCCTGCCCGTGCTGATTCAATGGAAGCATTCAAGGAGAGAAGATTGGTATTGGCAGCAATATTTTTAATAATCTGGGCAATATCTCCGATCTCATTGGATTGTTCACCAAGTCTTAGAATAATATCACGGCTCTTTGTGGTAGCCTCATGAATACTTTGAATACTCTTAGCAGCTGCTTTCATATTAAGGGTGTTTTCTTCCGTCAGACCTTTGGCTTCTCTGGAGACGCTGGAGATCTTCTGGTTATTGTCCGCTATTGTCCGTAAGTCCGTTGCCACTGCTGCCATAACAGAGCCGGTCTCCTTCACATAATGAATGGTCTGTCTGGAATCATCCACAATATTCTTTGCCATATCCTTAATCTGTTCATTATTCATAATCGCATGACCGGTAACCTCTGATAATTCCTTTACAGAACTGTTCAGGGTATTCGTCACCTCATGGGATTTATCGGTCAGTGCAACAATCTGCTCCAGGGCTTTCTGCTGGTCCGTAGCACTTACCATACTGGTAAGGAGACCTTTGGTCCTGCCGGACAGATTAATAAAGATGGTAGCCAGAGCTAACAGCTCAATACTTCTTGGTGCAACACCATAAAGGACTACTTCATAAAGCCCGGTCAAATTATGGTCACTTACTCCTCCTGCATACAAAGCCCCCACCTGGCTGCCAGAAAAAAGCAGCAGCGAAACAATTACCGCAAACCAGCTTAAAGGTCTGGAGAAATACAAACTTGCAATTGCAATGGGATAGACGAACAATAGTACAACATGCCAGGAGAGAAGCAGGGAAAGCACTGCGACCATCAGAATACAGCAAGCTACAATTACATACTTCACATAAACATCATTACGCTTTAATACCCGCACCAGAAAAGTCGGTACCAGCATCAGAAGGGCTGCCGTTCCCATCGCCACTGTCATGGGGCCTTGGGGTGCAATAAAAATTCTTAATACATTCAGAACATAAACCAACGCAAGAAACAAAATCGTAATCAGTGTAATCTGTGCTGCAAGCCTATTGGCTTCCCGTTCATTTCTCTCCATAATATTACCGCCCATACATTGTTCTCCCATTTTATGCTATATATGCACATTTTTGAGAACATTATAGCAACTACCTAATAGGAAGTCAAAGAAAACGTCAGAAAAAAAATTGTGACGAAAATATCAAAAATCTTGTCACACTTATTGTCACATAGTGAAAATATTGCACTTTACGATTATAATAGTAATTGGAAAAAGCGAAATCTTAAGTTGGGTTCAATATTCCTGGTACCTCCTACTGTTAGAATACAACTCGTGTTCTATAAAATTCCAGGTATTAACCCTTCCTTATATACTAAAACTTAAGAAGATCAGAGGGTGTTCCAGAGTCTGCATGGACTTTGGGATACCCTCTGTTTCTGCATTTAAGCGTAGGGTAGTTCTACTATAATTATTCTAGCCTTTGACGAAGAGGTGGAAAGGTATATAATTGTATGTAAAGAAATTACAAGGCAAGGTTATGGCTTGTCTGGTTAGGAGTGTAAGAGTGAACGATAATATGAAGAACGGTTATATACTTATGAAGGAATATCTGACGGAAA
This sequence comes from Anaerocolumna chitinilytica, assembly GCF_014218355.1. Classification (NCBI taxonomy): domain Bacteria; kingdom Bacillati; phylum Bacillota; class Clostridia; order Lachnospirales; family Lachnospiraceae; genus Anaerocolumna; species Anaerocolumna chitinilytica. Next base: position 470,503 of record NZ_AP023368.1, on the reverse strand, counting down.
AGGATTGTGCAGAGCTTGCTGCACTGGAAGGCGTTGTTAAAAAGGAAGGTATCAACCTAAAATTAGAATTGGACTATAAGAAGAATCTCTTAGATAATAAGAATACTGCCAATACAAATCCATGCTGTATGAAAGAATATTTGTATTATTCTGATGAGAAGCCGGTCTCCTACCTTGGTATCTGCAGCTTTGGGGGCAATATCTATGAACTAAATGGTATGACACATCCGGATTACAGAGGTATAGGTCTCTTTCATGGACTCTATGACCATGCTCTGGCAGAATGTAAACGCTTCGGGAAAGATAAGCTCCTGCTGCTAACAGACGGGAAATCAGAATCCGGTATTCGCTTTATCGAATCGGTTGGAGGGGACTATGCCTTCTCAGAGCATAGGATGATACTACCAGTTTCAGAATATGTCTCAACTGGCAGCAATGCAGATGTTTCGCAAGTTACCTTACGTGAGGCGGCTACTGAGGATGTGGCTTTGATTCACCGCCTGGATAGAATATTGTATGCGGATGAGGTGGAACAGGAAGAGGAGGAAACTGCCGCAGATGGTGCACGCAGTGAAGACCCTACTCTTTTGGTTAATACTTATCTCATTGAACTAACAGGAGAATGTGTTGGTAAGATACGTATTGATTTCTCAGAAACGGAAGGCTTTATATATGGATTTGGTATTCTTCCTGAGTATAGAGGAAAGGGTTATGGGAAGGTAGCTTTAAGGGAAGCACTTCGGATTATATTTGATCAGGGGATGCCTGTGGCTGCACTTGATGTTGAGGCTAAGAATGACAGGGCACTTAGTATCTATACGGGTTGCGGGTTTAGGGCGGTTTCGGAGATGAGGTATTATGAGGTTAGGGTGTGAGGTAAGGTTGTAAGGCAGGACTGACTACCGGTGACTTGGTTACTGCTTATAGATGGAATCTGTACCTATTAAATAATATTTATATCTCAAGGACTATTTTTCTTTCCACTTTTAATGTGCATTCCTAACTAAAGAATGATGGTCTTTCTATATATAAAACCATGTATCAGAGAACATAAATACGGCAAGAGAAGTCATCTGGAACTTTTTCCACATAATTGTGACATTATACAGAGCAAAAACACAACATTCAAGAAGAGTAAGAAATGGTCTACTTATTGGTAGGAAGTACTTTGTTACCCCATTCACATACAACTGATAATTTTGAGGGCCATTTAACTTACTTTCATAAAATATTATAGTACCATAAGTTTAATCATTACGGCGTTTCATTATAAATTTATCATTAACCAATTTCGAGAAATGATTAACATAAAGGGAGCCACCCACCAGTATTTTCCTGTTGCCACTCATACTGATTACCACTGTTCCACACATTGCTGGCCATTGTTCGGGTAATGTTTTATATACAGCAATAATCTCATTATTATAATAAAATCCGTTATATTCAAAAAGGTAACTCAATTCTTTTCCATTTTTTGATTGTTTTAAATTTACTTTCATTTTAAAGTTTTGCTTCTCATTATAAATTACGGCTACCCCATCAGGATTTGTGTCATCGGTATTATGGTAATAAAACAAATCCCAAGTGCCCTCAATCCACATCATTACATTATTCATCAGGGATTCATACCAATCCTTAATCTCTCGTTGAGCCCTTAGCCTTTTTGAATAATCAATTAGTGTTATTCCATTAAAGTCCGAAGCAATTTTTATTTCTCCCTTCTTAATTATTATCGTTTTTTTAATTCCATGTTTCCCACAGAATAATCCAAATTCAAATAATACGTTATCTCTCGGCTGAATTGTATCTTGGCCTCTATACCATACTCTATCGTCGGCAGTAAGTATAAAAATTGCTGCATCAACCTGTTCATTAATCCTACATAGGGCTTCAAGAGTATATTCACCAGGTTTAAACGTAGTCGGAGCATCCCATTTGATTACTTCACAACATAAATCTTCAAGATATAATGCAATATCATCCATTACCTCTGTAGCTTCCTTCGAACTACCAATAAATAATTTCATCTCATTATCCTCCTTAAAATCACTTAAACAAATGGGTTCCGTTATTAATAATTTACTACTCAATAATAACATTTCAACTATAAAAAATATTGCTTATTAACTTAAACCAATAGAACTAATTAGTTAATAATCAATTGGTATTGTGTAATAGTATAAACTCACTAAATTCAAATGACTGCTATGCTTCCAGAAGTTAGCCTTCTAGCGACTTTCCGAATGACATGGGGGAAATTTCCTTCATATTTTAATGTATAGGCTTGTGTCTGACCTTGTGATAGTTTAATTGTTTATTGTTTTTAAACATTTCAGAGGCTTTCCACATCTAGTTCTCCGATATAGCAAAGGCCTGATGGCTTTTTCATCAACAATAGTCGTAATTCGATTCCCTTAACTGCTTTGCAATAGTCCTTGCCGGAGAGCTATATCTGAATATTATTTCAAAAAACTGATTCATGAAGCCTTGAAACAGCGAATTACAGTTCATTACAACTACGATTATCGTTACAATTGACTTATCCTTTGAATAAGTCAGTGGATAATCCCCTGATATACATTATGAAAATTTATAGCACTCCTAACCCATATATATTTCTTCTAGTTAAGAATATATGCGTAGTTTACTTTCTTATTTTTTGTAAAACAATTGTATTATATATTTTTGAAGTAATTCATCACCCAGAGTAATCATCACGGTCATATATATTCCAAAGAACAAACAACATGTTACAACCATCTCAACCAATGAATTACCAATCGAAACATATTTAGTAAACAAAATCAAGCACACAATCCCAGTAGCATTTGCCGTTAAAAACTTCATATACGGCAAATGCAAAATGATAGTTCTGACTTCACTTCTCACATAATATATTTGGATACATGCAATAATAGCTTCAGCAAAAACTGTAGCTATTGCGGCTCCTGCAGCACCAAATCGAGGGATTAATACTATATTAAGTGCAAAATTTATAATTGCCCCACAAACGGTAGAATACATCGTATATTTTTCTTTTCCCATAGGTGTTAAAATCTGTGAACATGCAACATTCCCTATACCTAAAGGAATAATTGTAATAGTTATAATTTGCATACATAGGGTAGCTGATATGTATGCCTCTCCACCAAGTATGTCAACCACGGTAGGTGCCATCACAACAAAGTATATTGTAACTGGAATTGCTATCAAAGTTACAAAATGTAATGATTTCTCTATATAGGATTTGAATTTTTCTCGTTGACCATTATTTATACAATACACTATTCTTGGAAGTAAGACTGGTCCCAATGCTGATATTGTTGTTGCCAACACCATCTTAATTTTTGTAGACAACGCATAGAAAGCAACTTGCTCATCACCAGAAAAAAAACCCAGCATGACTGTATCCATACTAGTATATATTGATATTGATACGGATAATGCAAAAAAAGTAAAAATAGGTTTCAGATGCTTCCTAAATTTATATTTTCCAATGTATAGTCGATGTTCCAGAAAGTTTCTACAATTAATTAAATTTAAAATATATGATCCACCTGCACTAATAACAATAAGTATGGCATATTTAATGTAATCTTCTGGTTTATGAATAAGCCAAAACATTAAAACAATAGATATAATTTTAAATACTAAGTTACGTATTGTGATATATTGATATTGCTCAATTGCTTGATAAAGCCATTCCATTCCAATTGCATTTAATAAAATAGATACTGAATTTATTAACATTAACGTGCTATTTTCTTGAAATTTCAAAATCCCTATAATGCTAAACCCTAATGCAAGATAAGACAATATAACAGCAACGCCATTAATTACAAGTAATTCCTGAACTGTTTTTGTTAATTCTGCCTTATCATCTCTACATTTAGCACATACACGTATTCCATAAGTAGGAATTCCTAACTGTGCAAACATTGAAAAATATGTTATAACAGAACTAGCAAAAGCAATTTTACCATTACCAACAGCACCAAGAGTTCTTGTTATGTATGGTAATGTTATAAGTGGAAAAATAAAAGAAGACATTTTGAGAATAATATTCATGGCAAAATTATACTTTACACTTTTTATTTTTATGTCTTTATTCATTTTAATTTATTCCATTTCCCTTTATATTATCGATTTTTAAGGCTTATCTTTATATAATAACATCTATAACTAAAGCTAAAAAATGCAGAATAGTCATTGCGTCTTACACTGAATAGCCAAAATTAATATTTCTTCTGCTCTGCTATAACCGCATTCTCTAAACTTAGCATTATGCCAATTCTGTTATATTCCTTCGCTACCAAGTGTATTAAAATACACTGAAAATTATGTTTTAATAAATATTTGCAAGACAAATGCACCATCAATCTTACCATAAGCATCCTTATGCTCTGAAAAATATCCCTCAGCATTCGATGAAGTCTATTAAGTAAACAAATTCTATCCTCAATCAGCTGTTCTCTGAACTTTGGCAACTTAAGAAAATCTGTATATAGTTTATCTGTAAAGTATTGCATTTCCAAATTACTATCCATCCTTTACAAGGTTTTAGATAAGTTTTAGACTTAGTGTCATTCTTAATCTAGCTATTATCCTCAAGTCCTTTATCTGCTTCACATCATGTGGATTTAAACCTAACACTGATTTTATTGGATTTCATGTATGAAGCAAAGCAGATTCCTACTAGCTTTTGCTAAACGAAATACAAACTTACTATGTTCTCTACTTCTTGGATCAATTGCACTCCCCATAACCTTTAGTTGCTATAATCTATTACTTCTGTATTTCTTTGCTGTGTATCCTTGCATTATCATCTCCAATAAAAATCATGATTAAAAATACCAAAACAAGAACTGGATAATTAAATCCTTCAAAAAAGAATAGACAAACACTATTTCCAATCAGACACAGTGAAACAGCTATTCCTTCTTTATCCTCTTTGTTTGCTCTAACAAATCTTTTGACATTAATTAAAATAATATTTATGATGAATAACAATCCTATAATTCCCGTTTCGAATATAAGCGTAATATATTGATTATCAACGGCAGAATCCCACGTAAAAGTACCGAATTTATGAATAGGATTATTCTTCATAAAAAGTAATCCATAATTTTTACCATTTCCAAAAATAAATGAAAAAATATTTTCCTTCCAATAATCCACAGCGTTTAGAATAATCTCTATTCTTACTATATGGCCTTCACCAGCCTCAAATGATCCATTTAATCTATTGTATATAAAACTCCATATAACAAAGAATAGATTATGATTAAATATCCTTGTCCCAGTCACAATAAGCCCGATGAATACACACGTATAAATCAAATATTTTTTATTTATTTTATTCTTATGAAATCGAACAAAATATGCTAGCAAAGATATAGCAGTCGCCAACCAAGCACTTCTTGACTGCGTTAAGACAATTGCAACTAGTATAATTGAGACCAATATTATTTGATAAGAATATTTTTTTAACGGATAAACAATAATAAGTATAAGAGTAATTACAAGAAAGCAACCACATATAATAGGATGATTAAAAATCGAAACAACACGAGCTGTTGTACTTCCCAGTTGTTTGCCTAAAAAGTTTGCAATAAAATGTACTCCTGTGATTGCTTCTGGCAAGCATAAAAGACTAATAACAATACCAATATTTCTAAAAAACAATAGTACATCTTTCTTATTAATTTTTTGAATCACAATTTTCACACTAATATAGATTAATAAATACTGAAGAAGCAGATTTATTGTATAATTCAAATCATAATTTTTATTTATATTAAAAAGCGTGACTGCTAGCAGATACAAACCATAATATATTACATACTTTTCATTTTTCCCTACAAGCAAAACGAACTTCTGACCACAAAAAAATATAGGAATAATAATCAAAATTATTGGCATATTATGAAGTGGTCCATTTTGAAGAAGTAGAATTAACACGATAGTTCCCAGAAAAATATTTGTCATTAATTTATTATTAACTATACTGCTATTAATCTCTTTCATTATCCACTATCTCCACTGTTCTTAAATAATCATTTAGAATGTTCATTGCATTATCCCATGAAAAAGACTTGACAGATTCTATACCTTTTCTTGCTATCTTTAATCTTAATTCTTGATTATAAACTAGCTCTATAACTTTTTTTGCTAATAAAACTGAATCACCAACTGGTGATAAGAGGCAATTTATTCCATCAACTGCATATTCTATTACGCCGTTATAATCAGTACTGACCAATGCAGCCCCACATGCCATAGCCTCTAATCCTGTAAGACCAAATCCTTCTTCAATTGTTGAACATAAAAAGATAGAAATTTTATTGTAAATATTCACCGTTTCATTCTGTGATGCGTTAAGAGTGAAATCAAACCATTCTGGCAAATCAAAATCTGGAACTGTTGTTCCAAACATATAAACCTTAAGATTTGGAAGTTCTTTTTTCACTTGTAGTAACGCTTCATATGCATACTTAAAACCCTTACATTTCGCTTTATGGTAAAGCACTCCAACAGAGAAACTTTCTCTCTTATCTATTGGTGTAAGCTCTTTATATACATTTAAATCTATTGGATTTTGAAGTAATAAAGCAGGTTTTTTACCATATTTATCAACAATATCTTTCATCCAACTTGATACTACAATATTGTCCATTCCCATTGCATATGTTCTAATAAGCTCGGTTTCCGAGCATATCCACTTTTCATAGCCCTGTATAAAATAAGCTTTACGAGCTTTATTAAATTTTTGATTTGAAAACATTACTGTATCAACACCCGTCGCAATCACCAAGTCATAAGAATTAATCTCTTTATAATTTTTTTTTTCTAAACTATTGTACTTTTTAACTTTTTTATCAAGAATAAACCACCTAGGCTCAATTCTAGTGAATATTTCAACAGCAACATATCTAATAATATATGGTAATTTATATTTCTTTAAGGCATTTTCATTCAAAAAAAGAATCCCAATATCATGCCCCTCTTTTTTCAATCTATTAGCATACTCATAAACCATTTTATAACCACCAATAGGTTTCTTTAACATTTGTGGTAGTACAAAACATATCTTCATATTACTATTCTCCATTAATTTCAACTCAAATATAGATATATATCAAAATGTGTGCAGTTTTTCATGATATTTTCATTTATAAATAATTTAATATAATTCTTATATAAAAGGATCGAAGAGCTCTCTGATTGCAACTTCTTATTTTTTTGTTATTCAACAATAAATATTTACTTTTGATTGATTTTTTGTAATTACTTATTTGTCTTAAGAATTTTTCTGTTTCAACATTATTAATAGTAACTTGTGCTAATAATTCAGTTGCTACGTTAGACATTGATACATTCTTATTCTTATCCCACCGTCTGACCGTGGTAAGTAATTTCGAAAATACCTTCTTTTTCTCTTTTGCAATAACATTATTTGAGTGAAATCTATAGCTAAAGTGAGGTTCGATATCCCAATATACTCTTCCCATTTGCAGCGCATATAGCATAACAATTAAATCATGCATTGGTATTGTTGTAATATGTAAATTACATATATATTCTTTTAATTTTTTTGAAAAAACCATTGCACAGCCTTGTGTGACACCTGATACAAATAATGTTTCAATACTTATTACCGGATATTCTTTCCTTCTCTTTTTTTCAAAAATGTTATTATTAGCGTCAATGCTACGACAATTGCATGTATACAAATGCACATCATCATTTAAATAACCAGTTGCAATTTCAAGTTTATCTTTGTCCCATATATCATCTTGATCACAAAAAGCGTAGTAATCAAATTCTCCAGGAACATATTTTAACAAATCCCAAAAACTCATTGCAGGGCCTTTATTAATTCCTTGTATAAGAATTATTTTTATTTTTTTTTCCCATTTCTGTATAATATTAATGGTATTATCAGTACTTCTATCATCACGAATATATACAGTGATTGAATCAACAACTGTCTGCTCAGACAAACTTTGCATCTGCAGATTAAGAAATGCTTCTCCATTATATGTAGACATTAAAACCGCAATTTTCACAATATTCCCTCATCAACTAATATTTTAGCAAGAAAATGTATTTGTTCATTTTGCTTACTGGCCAAGTCTTGAACTTGAATAGGTTTATTATCTATGTTTTTAACTCCAACATTTTCAAATAAGGCTTTTCTTGGACTTTCTGAAAAAAGTATTGCCTTATTCCCAAATGATAATGTTGGAATGCATGCATGAACCCTATCCGAATATACTTCGTCTGCATTCCTATAGAGCATCAAATAATCCAGTGGATAATCTGATACTAATTCACCATTTTTCACCAATTTAGTAATCTTTGAATAAGGAAATGGTTTATGATTGGAAAAAATAATATTCTTTCCCCTCTTTTCTAGGTTTTTAATAACTTTGTTCTTAATGTGTTTGTGCTTAGGTTCTTCAATATTAACTACAACATATGATTCCGGATTAGTCTTTACTCTAGGGATATTTAATAAATTAACAAAAAATACATTATCTATGCCATTATAAGTATATTTAGCTAAATTTTTATAATTGTTGTAAGCAATAGAATCTCTAGTCATAATAGCTAATGGTTTTAATTTTTCCAAATATTTACTAACTACATTTACTTCATAATCAGTATAGAAATTTCCACTTACCCCCATAAAAATAAGTTTACATCCTTCTTTACTTTTTTCTTCCAATAGTTTTCCATATATAGTAAAAAACGGAACTGTCAGTACACACCCAGGAATCACCATGAAATCAAGATCTACAATTTTTGCAATTGATTGCACATCTAGAGTACTTATTGCCTGATATGTTTTATCATGAAATTTACTTGCAAATTTTTGCATAAGATTTACCCAAACCCAATTCACAAATAAATTTTCTTTTAATATAAACGATTTACCCATTGATGCAGCAAAATTAGCACATTGACTTATTTTCACAAGTTCATAATTAACAGGCATTGCCCTTTTTAATACTGCTTCGGCTCCTAAATCAATAAATCCATTACCTATATTATTAAAATACACCGAGGTAAATAAACCAATATTCATAAAAATCTCCTTATCCAATATATATCTGCTTTAATCTCTTGGCAGATTCTATTATATCAAATCCACAAGTTATTACTTTATCTCTTGTAATTTTTGCACTCAACTCTCTATTGTTATTTTTAGCCATATCAATAATTTTTTTAGCCCAATTTTCTGGTAATTCACCCAAAGATAAAAACTCAACATTTTCTGTCAGCGCGCACTCTTTTGATATCTTGTCTGACAATAGACATGGAAGGCCATTAATTTGCCATTCTATAACAACCAAAGGCACTCCTTCAAACAGGGAGGGAAGAATCATTCCATCCATTGCATTTAAATAATCTGAAATCAAATCCGTTGTTCCAGTAAATATTACTCCAATATTCGCTGCCTTTTGTTCTATCTCACTTTTTAACGGACCATCTCCAATCATATAAAGTTTTGCATCTGGCTCCATTTTTCTGATCTCTCTATATATTTCAACCAAAAAGTCATGGTTCTTTTGCGGATAAAATCCCCCCACATGACCTATGGCTATACCCCCATTTATTGATAATTTTTTGCGAAAAGCTCTTTGCTTCTCCTGGTTAAAAGAAAAATAGTCTATATTTCTTCCATTTTTTAAAACTTCGAAATTTCTATTCGGAAATAACCAATTCCCAGCTTCTGTTCCACATGATATAGCTTTTGTGCAAAAGCGGTAAAATAATGGTCTTAACATTTTATCTGCTTTAACTTGATCACATTTAGTATTATGAGAATGTGCAATTCTTATTTTACAACCACCTAGATATGATGCAATCATCTCTATAGCCATAGTCCCACTATTTCCATGAACATGTACAACATCAGTTTTTTTTCTTCTTATAAACATTGATAGCTCAATTGCATATTTAAAGGTGTGTGTTCTTCTATTAGGAAAGTCGACTATTGTACATCCTAACTCTTCAATCTGTTTTCTTAAATTTGGTTTAGAGTCTATTGTTGCTGCGACATATATCTTCAATCCAGAAAGATCCATCGCTTGCAAATATGAAATGATTACGCTTGTTATTCCATCATATATTAAACCCACTGTACTAATAATCAAAATATTTTTGTTATCCGTCATTTTCTTTTTTCCTTAAACATATCGTTTACTATCATCTCTAGCTCTTCACAGAACTTTTTATTATTGCTAGAACTACCACCATGCATATCTTCAACAATTTCATCGAAGTTCTTTATTACATCCCCCAACTTATCTACATCGACCACACTAATAATGGTTCCCATCCTCTTTGCAACTTCCTGCGTAAATTCAACTTGATGATCATTGACATGTTCATCATACTTCTTCTGCCTAGGAACTACAATCGGTATTTTTCCTACTTGTAACGGCATAATAAAACTAGACGGTCCACCATGAGTAATTATTATTCTTGCCTCATCTACAAACTTTGCCATCTGCTGAAATGGATACAATTTCTGCCACGTACAATATTTGGGCTCGTATGTACTATATCCAGTTTGAATTACAACTTCTTCTTCTATCATTCCATCTCGCTTCATACTATCTATATATTCAATTAGCCGATTAAAAGGTTGTTCATGTGTACCTACTGTGACAAAAATCATTTTTCCACCGCCTTAAAATATACTTCCTAGATTCACCGCTTTCGGATATACCTTTTTCATTTCTTCCCACTCAACAATAAACATATCTACAATTGGATATACCAGCTTTCCAGTCATAGTTGGTTTATCAATTCTATCAAAAACTTCTATGTAGATTAGTTTTGCTCCAAATAATTTTCCAATATAAAAAAATGGGATTGCAGGCGCAGCACCTGAAGATATAATAAGATTAGGTCTCTCTTTGAGGATAACCTTCAATGCTCTAACTGTATTGATTATGAGAGCCTTGATACTACGATTGCTTGGGTAATAACATGGATACATCTCTTCACCTTGCAGAAGACTTCTAGCATCTTCCTTATCAAATGTAACCCAAAATCGCTCTTTATCTTTCCAAAATGGTTTCAACATATATAAATGTGTGAGGTGTCCACCTGAGGAACCAACCAGGCATAATTTTAACTTTTTTTTATTGTTATTCATTAGTCCTATACTCCCGCTCAATATTTAATGTTGCGCAACTCTCAAAGATCTTCACCGCTTTATAGATTGGAACTCTTTCAGATGCGGAAATTTTCTCCCTTACTTTTCACCGTCTGCTCTTTGATAACCCAGCATTTCCACTGGAGTTCTTTAATTCATACTCCCTTTCATTTTTACAGCAATACCGGTTTACGGAATTTTCCTGTCAGACTAAGCTGCTCCCGTTTTACGTTGGATGTATCCCATCCTAACTGCACACTTCCGCTTCGCCTTGATAACACCAATTATTCATGGTACCTATTCGGATGCTTCTACAGCTACTTAAAGAACATCAAGCTGATTATGAATCATGGATATGATTTCACTAAATGCTTTACATTAATCCTTGCCGGAGAACTGTATCTGAATAATATCCTAGAAAAGCTGTTCATGAAGCCTAAAAAAGCGAATTACGGTTTGTTACACCTACGAAAACCTGAATGATTATGAAATCACTGACTACATCATCTACAATCTTTCTACTGAGCTACCAGCTAATCATCGAAGATGCTACCCTAAGTGCAGTTCATGGCTACTGCCAGGGAAACCCCCGCCTGATTAATAACCTAATGACGGATGCTCTTTCTTTAGTCGCTACTGGACAAGAAAGTTATTGATACTGATGTAATTATTGCTGATATTTATGCACATGCTCTTAATTAAATCAACTGAATAATTAACAGATAGTCTACGACAGAGTTTCGTTGTTATCGCAGCTACGGTATATTATTGCTAATTATCTCGACCCTCTCCCAAACACCACAACTCCAATCGTTTTAAATATCAACTTCACATCCAACCCAATATTCCAATTATCAATATACTCCAGATCCAACCTCACAACCTCTTCAAAGTCCTGTATATCACTTCTCCCACTAACCTGCCAGAGTCCAGTTAACCCCGGTCTTAAGTTCAGCCTCCTCTTATGTCTCGCCTCATACTGCACGAATTCATCCTGTGTAGGCGGTCTTGTTCCCACCAGACTCATATCTCCCTTTAAGACATTCAGAAACTGGGGGAACTCATCCAGACTTGTCTTGCGTATGAACTTACCAACCTTTGTAATACGGGGATCATCTGTCATCTTGAACATCAATCCCTGCATTTCATTCTGCTCCATCAGCTCCTTCTTACGCTCTTCTGCATCGATATACATAGAGCGGAATTTGTATATCTTGAATTTTCTGCCGTTCTTGCCCACACGAACCTGAGAGAAGAATACAGGTCCCTTCGAATCTATCTTAATGGCCGGGGCTAGAAAGAGCGTAATAATTGCAGTAATTAGTAATCCGACAAGACCTCCTGCTATGTCTATGATTCTCTTTAAGATTTCCTGCTTCGGGTCGAAGATACCGGTGGAGAAGGTTATTACCTGATGTCCGGCAAAGGTCTCAAGGGATTTCTCCTTGAAGCGAAACATTGGATTAACTTCGATATTAGCATGTACAATAACGCCCATCTTCTCAAACTCATAGATTGCATCGTTCATATTAAAATCATATCGATAGGGAAGGTTAATGAACACCTCGTCCACTACATTCAATCTGGCTATCTCAATAAGATTAGTGCTGCTGCCAAGAACCAGAATCCCCTCAATCTTCTCACCTATCATATCTTTATCTACAATGGCAATGTTGCTAAGCTGTATTGACCATTCATGTTCATTCCGTATTCGTTTAATAACATCAGAAGCCCTGTCTGAAGTGGTAATCAACAGAACCTTATTACTGGAAATGCTTTTTTTATAATATGCAAGCATGTATACCTTCAGGTAACTTCTAAGTACATATGTTATCAGATAATTGATAATAAAAAAGATTCCCACAAATAATCTTGAGAAGCTTCCACCTTGCTTTGTCACATACAGATAGATTACCAGGACTGCAAGCAGCATCAATTGATCCTTGAGAATGGCGATGCCTTCTTCTCCGAAACCCCTCTGAAAGATAGTCATTCGCTTATTATCTGCTTCAAATATTACAACGTAAGTCAGCAGTAAGACAAACAACGTACTGCCATACAGATTCGTCATGTAATCCGGACTTAATTTACTGTACCGAATAAAAACCGCTAGTATAAATGCTATTAAAAGACCTGTCAAATCAACTACAAATAGTACTAAATCTCCCACATTCTTTTTCTTGCTTCCCATATGTACCCCAGCCTCTTAAGTATATGCATAAAAAAATAAAGGATACAGTAGTAATGCCGGATCGCATCCACCACATATATCCAGTTAATTTGCTTCTATGTCTTACATTCTATATCCCCCATCACTATGCCTATGTATGCTTTAATATCTCCTGGTCCTTCTTCTTATCGTATAGATGATATTTCTTGGATAATCGTCTGCACAATACCAGTGCTATAATCAATCCAGTAATAAGAAGTAAGAGTAATAAAATATTAATACCGTCCATCTGAAGCTGATTTTCTGCTATAGCTAATAAGAATACCAATCCCTGTCTCATACAACTTCTCTCCCCTATAGGTGCTTATCCTATTTCTTGATGATCAAAGCTGACAATATTGAGATATATAAGCATAATACATAATCCTTTACCGGTTATATGGTAAACTCATTATATTCTTAATTCCAAATATTGTCAATTCAATGGTTTTGTGTTTACAAAAATTCTGCAATATGTATACTTTATAATCAAAATAAAATCTCTTTTTGAATATAATGTTCATACAAAATATTGTTCACATAGTTTGTGAATAGGGTTTACTGCTTTACTATGATATATTATAGCTGTATAAGATTCTTTATCAACCTGTGACAGGAAATGTGACGGACTTTTTTCCTATATCCTTTTTTATTTTTATCAGTTATCATTACCGTATGTGCCATAATATTTGCCATAGTACTTACCGTAATATTTTCCGTAATATCCCTTCTTCTCCAATTGCACTTTATTGAGTATTGCTCCTAATATTCTGCAATTCGACTTCTCCAGCTGAGCTTTTACATCCTTCGCAAAGCGATAGCTTATAGCATTGCTTTCTATTACAAGAACCGCTCCGTCGGATATCTTCGCAACCAGTGCGCTGTCAATAACAGAACCCAGTGGCGGTGTATCAATTAATACATAATCGTATACTTCCCGCAGCATTCCCACCATATCATGAAATCTCTGATGTTCCAGAAGTTCTGCCGGATTCGGTCCGAAAGTTCCTGCAAATATCACATCCATATTCTCGATGTCTGTCTCAAGCATTACTTCATCCAATTCATTCTGGCCGGATAGGTAATGAGTCAATCCGTACTCCACCGCTCCTACTTTATAGCGGCCTACCATAACAGATTTTCTGAGGTCGGCATCTATTAATATTACTTTCTTCCCCATTTGCGCAAAAGATACCGCCAGATTAAAAGAAACACTGGACTTTCCTTCATTGGGTGTACAGCTGGTAAAGGTTATTACCTTAATATCACTTCCACAGAACTGAATATTGGTTCTTAAGGTCTTATACGCTTCATTGGCTCTATAATCAAGTTCTGCTCTTTTCTCAAATTTAATCTTGTTCATTTTCAACCTAACCCCTTCCTGCCTTCTTTCTATTCCCCTTCTTCAACTGCCTTCTTCTCTTTCTCTTATCAAGCTCCATCTGTTTCTGTGCGCCGGTCTCTATAGGAATTAATCCAAGAGTATGTAAGCCAAGATATTTCTCAATATCTTCTGAATCCTTAATGGTATCATCTAACAAATAGAGAACAACAATAATTCCACCGGACAGCAGAATACCAATCAATGCTCCGATAATTGTATTCTTCTTTATATTGGGACTGGAGGGATTCGGCTGCAGATAACCTTCTTCCACAACGGTCGGTTGCGAGGTATCCATGATCTTAGCAATTCGGGTAGTAGATACAGTTGCAAATTCATCAACGATACGCTTCGCCAGATAAGGGTCCGGATAATCGGCTGTTATCTCAAGGATACGGGTATTCGCTGGGTTATCGATAGTAATTACATTTAACATATCTTCATAGGTCATATTTAATTCCAGGTTGTCAATGACTTGTGTTACTACCGGTCTGCTCTTAACCAGGACCATGTAATCCTGGGTAAGCTGGGTACCAAGCTGTAAATCCTGCAGCGCAAGGCTGGTAAGGGAAGTGGATTTATTTAAGATATATAGCTTCGTGGTAGAGGTGTAGATAGGTGTTAGTAAAAAGCTGCTTATAAGTCCCGCACAAACTGCCGTAAGAATACCGGATAGTATAATTATCCAGATACGTGCCCGAATCAGGTGGAATAGTTCCAGTAAATCAATTTCAATCTCGTCGTTGGTATTTTGTTCCATTGTGGTGCTCCTCATAAGTATTTATTTTCGATAATTTTGCCGGGGTTATCAAGAAACAGTTCCTTGGCATATTGGGAGTCTGTAAGTTTCTCCACAATCTGATAGGCTTTTTGCATTTCTGGAGCTCTGGTATCATTATTATGGCAGTCAGTTGCTATAAAATGAATGAGCCGATTCTTAATCAGTCTTCTATGCTGCGCAGTACGCTTATTAAGAAAACTGCCAAGGAGGCTATCAGCATTCATCTGAATATATACCCCCAGCTCTCTTATCTCCTGTATCAATTCTTCGTCTTCCATCAGACACTGATATCTTTCAACATGGGCAAGAATAGGTGCATAACCTGCCAGAACAAATTCTCTTAAGCCCTGATAAAGAGTGTTGTACTTCACACCTACGGAGAATTCTATCAGTACATATCTGCTTTCTGCCAGTGTGAGTGCTTCTCCTCTAACTACTGCCTCTAATATTGCTTCTCTATAATACAACTCATTGCCCAGATATAGTTTTATATCCGCGGACAGTTCATCGGCTTCTTTTTGAACCTTTTCAAGTACTTCCTTTAATTGTAAAGGATTTTTTTCTCTCTTACCGGTGCCATAATGCGGTGTGGCAATTATTGTCTGTATTCCTTGTTCCTTTGCCTGAAGAAGCATCTTCCTGGTTACTTCCATTGTGGAAGCACCATCGTCTACCTCCGGCAGTATATGAGTATGGATATCCATAAAAATACTTGTATTCATCTTTAAAACCCCTAAGATTTACTTATATTGTTTTTCATATGCTCAGTCAGCAGAAATAAAAGAATTGCTGCTATACTTCCAAGTCCCGCCAGATATAGGTAAACCTTGATATCCCAGCTGAAATAGTTACGTAAAAATGTATTGTAATACTTTGGCTGGACTGTAACTTTGTTATATATCTTTAGCAAGAGTAAAGCAATTGCCGCCCCACCGGTCAGTACACTGGCTGTAATAACACTGTAATTTATATAGCGGATTGCTCTGTGTTTATATTTGTGCATTCGAAATAGCAGAAAGCTAATAAGAAGTATTAAGCCTATTATGACAGGTAGTATAAAAGTTACTATTCGAATACTGCTGTATTTCAACCGGCTGATGGAATTAATAAAGTCAAACTGTATTCCTCTTCGATATTCCTGAATAATTCTTTCCGTAAGCTCTTTTGTCCCTGCCTCCAAATCCTTTGTTACTTCTATATTTTGCTGTTCAAGGTAATCTCCTATATTTGCTTCCAGTGTGGCTTTTAATTTGTCCGTCTTATAGGAGGGTCCTTTTCCCGCCAGTACATCCTCTACATAATATTTTCCGCCAATGTATACTCGTTGCAATGTAATTGCATCCTTTAATATACTTTCCGGTAACCCGGCCTCCTTAAGAATGGATTCCGACCGGTCATAGATGATGGAATATGTCTCATTGTAGAAATTGCTTTCATTTACCTTCGCTTTTATTACTTTGTCATTAAAGGCTCCGCTGAACAATCCCGCTATGAATAAGAGAAGTAATAACATAATTGCCAGCAGGAAGGAAAATACCGAGCTTATGAGGTTTTGTAACCGGTCTGTATTATGTTTCATCCGATGTTCTCCTTCAAACATGTAACGAATCAGCAGATATTCTTCTGCTAATCCTTCTGTCCATCTGTTTTGTCGCAATATACAAAAAACCTTTGATTCCTATCACCAATTAGCTTACCAAAAGGATAACAGGTATATAAGATCAGCTGCTCCTTTTCGCCTATTAAAGAATATGCGGTTGTATCCGAGGCCTCTGCCACCTTGGTTTCTGTAACTTTATAGGTAAATATCCCGTAATTGGTTTGGATTTCAATGGTATCACCTGCCGCAATCTTCTCCAGAGGCTTAAAGTAAATGGAATCATGTCCTCCTATCAGTATAGGTCTTCCCTCTCCCGGCAATCCGCTGGCTATGTACTGCCCTGCACCCTTTTCCAGTAACTCATCACTGTCACCATAATAAAGCGGTACCTTCATATCAATATTTTGACATAGGATATTACCATAATGAGCCCCATATTCGGGTATCTGTATATCTTTGATATTAAACTGCTTATCCGCAGTGAATAAATCTGTGAATTCACTATTATATTCGTTGGAATAGCTTGGAGCACCTTTTTCAATTAACATATTCATATTCGCTCTTGCCATTGCAAGAAGAGGTCTTCCGCCGGCATAAGAAAGTGCGGAAATAGCCAGTATAAAAATCACCGGATGCAGAAGATACTGCATCATTTTCTTATTCTTTCTCTTGCTCAAGATTTCTGTTCCTCCTGTCGGAAAAACCGGAATTTCAATGTAATGATTATGCTTATAACAAGCATTATTAGCAAGCCGATTCCAATAATGAAAGCTGTGGTTAAATCATATCCGGTATTCTTTATGACCGTGTTAACTACAACTATACTGTTATTCTTCTCATTCTTTACGGTTACTTTATTTTTATCCTGATCGGTCTTAGTTACTGTGACCGGTTGTTTTCTGATTTCATTAAGGATGACTTTATCATCCTTTTTATCTTTGTTATCGTTGTCTGAATCATTCTCCTTTGTTCCAGTTGCCTTATCCGGCTGCTTCGTATCGCCGGAAGACTTACCGGAATCCTTCCCATCGCCTACAGTATCTGTACTGCTGCCATTCCCGGAATCTGTTGACCCAGTATCTGTATCTCCCTCTATTGCCGGTACAAGATATCCTTCTGATATGCCTTGCCCAACATTGGAAAACATTGTTGCAATAGCTTCGTCTTTCTGCTCTGCTGTCAGATCAATTCCATCTTGATTCAGATAGCTGCTCAGCTGTTGGATAAAGGTCGGATCTACTTTATACTTCTCCCCGTTTAATTCAAATACCCCCTGTGCCGCACTGACTACCGCCGCTTCGTTTGCATTCAGATCACCAGCCTGCACCATCTTAACATTCACGAAGAATGAAAACAGGATGCCAAGAGCAATGATATATTTCGTTCTATTTGTCAAGTAAGTCTTTGGCACTATATACTCTCCCTTAAACAAGAAAATGTACACCAAGCAGGCCGCTTAAAATGCGTCCTGCCCGGTATACTGTTTTATAAAATATTGTAATTACATCTTAATAATAAGTTACTGTAAAAGTAGGAACTGTGTTAGAAGTTGAGTTTGTAACTTTAAATACCAAAGTCTTATTGTCACTCAGCTTAGATAACTCATAAGTACCAGCCTGTCCAACAATAGTTATAACTGCATCACCTGATCCCTGAGGGGTAACTGTTACGGTGTATTCTCTGTTATTTAAGTCTCCGCCTTTAAAGGTTACATGCTTTACACCTGAACCTGCAGTACCTGTAATTTCAGCAGTGGTAGTATTATCAATTTTATAACTTAATGATCCAATACTATTCCATAAAGAAATGGTTCCATTGCTGTTGTTCAGCAGACTAACCAGTTCATTCAGCATTGCCTTACTTACTGTATAAGGCTTATCATAGCTGACAACTACACTTTCAAGGCTTGTATAAGCAACCGGAAGAGTATAATTATAACCGCCGGTAATAGCACTGCCGGTTACTGTTGCAGTCTTTAAGATAGGTGTTGAACCACCAGTTGATCCGCCTGTAGTAGTTCCGCCTGTATAGCCCTCACCGGTAACTTCTTTTGTTGTCGCATTGGCACCTGTACCAACGGTAACAGTAATCTTTACATCACCTGTAATGGTAGGAATAGCTGCTTCTGTTGCAGCTGCTACGGTTGACTTCTCAGCACCTTTTAACAGATTTAATGCTACGGGAGCATTAGCCTGTAATGCAAGGGGAAGAGATGAGGTTACCTTTGCTTTTTCTGCATTAGCAACTACAGGAATCGGTGCGGTAGAAGTTCCGCTAATTGTAAGTGTAACAGCTGTATCTACAACGACATTGCTTACAGCACCATTATTTACAAGAGTAAGAGTACCGGCACCGGCACTAACAGTAATTGCGGTGCTTCCGCTCTCTGCAACAACGATTCTTGCACTGGGTGCAGTAACTGTAAGTTTGTTTCCCTTAGCAGCTTCTGTCCAGGTGGATGCTTTAATTGCTTTTATTTCGATGTTCTTAAATACTCCGCTGTTCTCAACATCTGCCTTGGGTGCATCTACTACTAATTTCTGAGCAGTATATTTGCCAGCTGCGATCTTAAAGGTATCAGCAGCATCAGTCTTTAATGTAATAAGTGCTGCTCCGCTGCCTAACAGGCTGTTAAGTTCTTTCTGTGTTGTAACGGTACCCGCTTTATCAGTTACCTGAACTACCACCTTAACGCTCTTGCCGCTTAAGGTCTTTGCTGTTACGGTTGCTTTACCAGTCTTTACTGCTGTTAATTTGCCTTTGGCATCTACTTTTAAGACTTTGCTGTTGCTGCTTGTCCAGCTAACTAAGTCATTGGATGTTGCAGGCTTTAATGTAGTCTTTAAGCTGTATACCTGTCCCTCATTCAGAGCAGTAACTTTGTTACTTACAGCAACAGAAGTTGCAGGGGTTCTAACTGTTATCTTAGCGGATAACGGGTATGTAGACTTAGAAGTCTTTACCGTACAGGTAATGGTTACAGAACCTTTTGTCTTACCAACGATAAGTCCATTCTTATTAACGGTTGCAATCTTAGCATTGCTGGATTTCCATGTGTAGGAAGCTCCTTTAACCTGATTGTTTACATCCAGGTCAAGTTTCTTACCAACTAGTACGGAAGCTGTTGCTTTTGATAATGCAGGTTTTGCTGCTGCTTCTGCGGTATTAGTAATACCAACTAAAGACAGAACCATAGCGAGAACCAAAAGCTTAGCAAGCATGCTCTTCAACATAGTTGCGCTCTTTCTCATCATTTCGACACTCCTTTTTTGTAATATAACCCTTTTTTATGTCCATCGGCAGAACATATTCTCCCGCAAATGGCAAAACTTAATTATTAAAACAATTATTAATATTATATACTTATAATCTAATATGGCAATGTGTGACAAAATATGTGACAGGTTTTTCTTGACATTACAAATCTATACATTATAATTTAACTTGATGGTACTAATAGACTATATACTTGTTTTTATTTTTGTTTTACAAATTTATCTACAGCCAAAAACAAACATATAATCTTTTAATCTCTCATTTTTTACTGTTACTCCCCTGTTCAGAACCTCATACTTCGTTTACCATCCTTTGCTGAATCTCCGGGTAATAACAATTAACATATAAGATTGAATGCTTTTCAGCTTACAAATTACTATATGAAAAGGACCGCTAGCATTCTCAACTGTGATGAATCAAGCTATTCTTCAATAATTAGCTAAGCGAATGAAAGGATACGACCAATGAGCCAATTCAGTAAAACCTTAAAAAGCTTTGTGGGCACATCTAACTTATCTATACAGGCCTTGTCTAAAAATAGTGGAGTGGATAGAAGTTTTATCCATCATATTCTGACCGGAAAGCGTATTCCGTCAGATAGGGCCGTATTAGAAAATATTATGAGAGCCCTGGCTTTGACTCCTTCCCAGGCAGACGAAATTAGGTCTTTATATAACATGGAGAAAATTGGAGAGAGTCTGTTCAAACGGAATACGCTCATAAAAGAGCTCCTTGAAAACTTAGTTGGCTTTGACACCACTCCGCCACATATCCCGTCATACTATAAGCATGATTTTACTCATTATCCGGCAGCTACAATGCTCACCGGAACTTTACATATTAACACGGTTGTAAAAGCCGTCCTGGAAGAGGAATCCTCCAAATCACAGGGATTCGTGAAATTGATTATACAGCCGGATTATAAATTCCTGAATGATATACTGCTTACTCTGGGGAATTCAGGCAGCCCCTTGCAGATTGAGCATGTCTTCTGCCTACAGAATGATCTAAAAGAGGATAGTGAGAATTTATATAATATCACGGCATTTCAGTCTGTTTTACCTTTATTACTGTCCTGCCCCCATTATGAGTCCTATGTGTATTACGACAATATCGGTTCTAAATTCAATTCCACCACCCTTTTTCCTTACTTAATTATAACCTCTGATATCGTTATCGCATTAACGGCAGATTATCAGAATGCAGCTCTTTATATTGATGAGGATTTTTATGATGTTTACAGTGATCTTTTCAATAATGTTTTAAGAAGAAGCTCTGCGTTAGCAAAAAAAATAATTGATCCAATGGATTTTTATATGCAGTACTCCGTTTATGAATCCGGCGCCAGCGAAAGAAAAGAAGGCCTGACTTTTACGTCTTCCTTGTTTTCACAGCCTCGCCTGGAATATTTCCTGACTGACGATATATTAAAAAGATATATAATTGACTTTCCCAGAAAAGATGAAATACTGAAGTTAATGATAAACAGAAATCATTATTATGATGAGAAGCTTCGTTCCGGATATGAATGCACATCTTACTTTACAACTGAGGGATTGGATGCTTTCTGGAATACAGGGCTTATTGCTGAAATACCAGCTCAATTCTACCATCCCCTTGCTAAAGAAGATTGCCTTATCTTGTTAAAGAAATTATACGATAGTATTCTTCTCAAATCCTATAAAGCATGTATTATAAACACTCGTAAATTACGTATATCGGAGAAGTTTATAATATCAGCTATGAATGAAGTAAATGTATTTTTAATGTATAAACATCCGACGAATGGAACGTTTCACTTGGAAATTAATGAGCCAAGTATATCTATGTCCTTCTACCAATTCCTGACTCTTCTAGGAGATAGTGATATGATATACACGGAAGAAGAAACAAAAAGCATTCTGCTTCAGAAGATTGATGAATATGAGAATGAATTATGTAAAAGAAAGAGGGAGGCATAAAGCCTCCCTTTTTTACTATTCTTGATGTTCTTTATCACTGGCTACTTTTGAAGCTAATGGCAATAGGCATCCGCCGACAAGATTTCCAAGAGCGATTACATTAATATATAGAAACGCCTTGCCGCCCCAGGCATTTGCAAAGGAAAAATAGAACATATCCGCAATACTATGCTCATAACCTGAAAGAATAAAGACCATGACCGGCAGAATCAATGCCAGATATTTTCCCACACCATCTTTGATATTCGTAAATCCAAGTACTGCTATACACATTAACAGTCCGCACATAACTGCCATGATAAAAGTACTGAATAGATTATCTGATAGCTTAAGTCCTACCAGTTCTACTGCATGCTCTAAGTATTGGGATTGTTTCGTAGCCCGGAGGAGATAGCCACAGGCTGCTGTACCTACTGCATTCCCCAGGTATACTAACAATACCGTACCAAGAAATTTAACAGGCTTGTTTAAGATCAAACATACCTTACCGGTAAATAAGTCCAATCCGAAGGTATAGATCGTAAATAATCCGATTGAGAATAAAAGAGCACCTACTACATGATTCTCTGCCCTTATGTATATCATTCCTCCAACGCTGATGGCAACTCCGCCCATAACCGCTCGTATAAAAGTCTTCACAATAACTCCTTTCGCAAATACATCATTCCTTATGTCATATTTTCTATTAACTGTATCTAAATGAAGGATAAGCTCTTCTTTGGTTTCTCATACCTCCACAGGACACAGACCAGTACTATTATAGCACATGTGTTTCGTATGATAATCCCCATTATACATAAATATTTATCAATAAGGCACCGAAGATTTATGAAATCTGTTCGTTTATTGCCGACATTTTCCCACAAAAAGGAAGTTCATTGGCTAAGGAAGGAAATATCTCCTTCCTCCGATTCAGAATCCCTAAAACCTTCGATGCCTTTCTATTACAAAACCATAAAAATCAACTATTTACCGTAACTGTTTCTCAATCAGACGCCCATGTATAGCTCTGATGGCTTTTAAGGTATCTTCTTCATTGACCAGCACAGTAATTCGCAGCTCAGATGCATAAATCATCTCGATTGTAATACCTGCTTCATAAAGAGCTTCAAACATACTTACCGCAATTGAAGGATTCGACATCATTCCTGCTCCGACTGCAGATACTTTCGCAATGTTATCTTCTATTCCTATCTCCACTGTCTGTGTACTTTCTTCACTGTATTTTTTCAGTGTATCGGCGGTTTCTTTCAATCGGTCTCTAGGAACTGTAAAGCTGATATCTGTGGTATTATCACTTCCCGGTGACATTAGAACCGAATCGGCTCCGATATGCTGTTCTGATAATTTCAAGAAAATCTTATACATTTCCTTTGTTGTCTCTTTGATGCCTTTTAATTGAATTCTGGCTGTGTTCTTATCCGCTGTTACACCACTGACAAGCATTTCCTCCATTGTGGTACTCTCAAGGCTCTGTGTTATGCTTATCATTCCTCTTTCCAAGACACCTGTAACATCCTTTCTGCCGGTCCAGTCACAGACTCTTGTACCTTCTATATCCTGAAAGCTTGATTTCACTATAATTTCCACTCCAAAGCGCTTCGCCAGCTCCACAGAACGGTTATGAAGTACCCCTGCTCCCAGGGTAGCTAACTCCAGCATCTCATCGTAGGTAATTTCCTTTAATTTAACGGCTGTGGGCACTAGTCTGGGGTCTGCTGTGTATACCCCGTCCACATCGGTATAGATTTCGCAAACATCTGCTTTTAAGACTGCCGCCAGCGCTACTGCTGTTGTATCTGAACCGCCGCGCCCCAGAGTTGTATAATCCCCTTCTTCACTTATACCCTGAAAACCGGCTACAATTACAATCTTCCTCTGAGCCAGAGCTTCTTCCATTCTGGCCGTATCAATCCGCTCAATTCTTGCATTTCCATAGGCTCTGGTGGTGTAGATTCCTGCCTGAAATGCATGAAAAGAAATGGCCGGGACTCCCATCGATTCCAGAGCCATGGCCATTAACGCTACAGATACCTGCTCCCCTGTGGTGAGCAGCATATCGATTTCTCTTTTAGGTGCATTGGGGTTTATCTCTTCTGCTTGTGTTAAAAGTACATCGGTTTGCTTTCCCATAGCGGAAAGCACCACCACTATATCGTTGCCTTTGTGATATTCTTCGGCACATATCCCGGCTACATGCAGTATCCGTTCCTTATCGGCTACTGA
This sequence comes from Anaerocolumna chitinilytica, assembly GCF_014218355.1. Classification (NCBI taxonomy): domain Bacteria; kingdom Bacillati; phylum Bacillota; class Clostridia; order Lachnospirales; family Lachnospiraceae; genus Anaerocolumna; species Anaerocolumna chitinilytica. The sequence goes on along the minus strand of NZ_AP023368.1, from coordinate 445,896 downwards.
CGTCCCACCGAACTTTTTAACAATAAGCATATAATGCCTCCTTTTATACTCATAAAAGGCTTTCAATGCTCCTGCACAGAAATTAATTATTCTATACCAACGTCTTCTGGTTAACTGTAAGTATATTAAAACTATTGCATTTCAAATAATTTCAATATCATTTCATATCCGTTTTCCACCAGATTTCCGCTGCCAATAGCAGCCTCTTCCGTGTATTCCCAGGAGTTATCAAGCTTTTTAGTACTGTCATAGAGTACGAAGGGAACAGGATTTCCTGTATGGGTGCGCAAATGAATCGGTGTCGGATGGTCAGGCATTATTAACATTCTGTAATCCACCCCTTGTTTATCAAGCTGTTCTTTTACTATCCCTATTACCCTTTTATCTAAATACTCTATTGCTTTTATTTTATTCACAGTACTGCCTTGATGACCCATCTCATCGGGGGCTTCTATATGAATATATACAAAATCTTGATTATTTTCTGTAAGTTCTTTTACTGCTGCCAGCGCCTTGCCTTCATAATTGGTGTGAAGGGTTCCATCGGCTCCTTCCACTTCTACTACCTGCATCTTTGCGCCAACGGCAATTCCTTTTAATAAATCAACTGCAGATATCATTGAACCTTTTTTCCCGAACTTTTCTTCAAAGGCGGTAAGGGAAGGCTTCGTGCCGGCTCCCCAGAACCAAATGGAATTGGCTTTATGTAAGCCCTTTTTTGCTCTTTCTAAATTAAGGGGATGATTATTCAGGATATCAAAGCTCTTTTCCATCATCTCTCTTAAAGCTTTTTCTTCCGGAAGATATTCTCCGATTGCTTTTCCCAAAATATCATGGGGAGGTGTTAATTCTACAACCTCTCCTTTATCCCATATCGTCAGATGACGATAGCTGGTTCCAAGGTAATACTTATATATATCTGTTTCCAAGGCCTTTTTCACTGCCTCTAATAACACAGCTGCATCCTCTGTGGTTATTTCACTGGAGCTGTGATCAATAATAGTCCTATTGGAATACGCAGTATCTTCTTCTGACAGGGTAACGATATTGCAGCGCAGGGCAATATCCGTAGCTTTCATATCCACTCCGATGCTTAATGCTTCAAGGGGTGACCGACCCGTGTAATTTTCTCTTGGGTCATATCCAAGGACGGACAGGTTGGCGGTATCACTTCCTGGCTTCATCCCAGCAGGGACCGTCTTTGCAAGACCGATTTCAGACATCTTTGCAAGTTCATCCAGATAGGGAGTATGTGCGTAAGCCAATGGTGTTTTACCGCCAAGCTCTTCCAAGGGTTCATCTGCCATTCCATCACCAAGTACAATCACGTATTTCATAAAGCCTTCTTTCCCGGAATTCTTCTTTCCGCTGACACTCTTACTTCATTTATCAACTTATATGTGTTTTTCTTAGATTCTGTTAACAGTTAATGAAATGATAACTGCGCTGTTATCCCAATTACTTAAGAATACTTTTTAAAACATAATGCGTATACGATTTAATGTTTTTCCGATTCTTTCTGCTTTCTCCTCATAAAGGGCTTCACTTAGAAATTCAGTAATAAATGCATAATCAGAATCTCTGCCCTCAGCTTTTATTTCTTCAATCTCCCCGAAAGTCTCCTGTATTAGTTCTTTTGTCTTATCATCGCAATCTGCTATCCGTACAAAGAAACGATGCTCCACAGCCTTAATATCTGTTAATTCAAGCTTTCTGCTGCTCCAAAAGGTCATAATATTCGTACCGATATGCTTTGCAGCATCTACAACATCTGCTACAACAGCGCTGGCAGTGGGAAGCTTTCCGGCTCCGCTTCCATAAAACATAACGTCTCCGATTACATTTCCTCTGACAAATATTCCGTTAAATACTCCGTTAACACTAAACAAAGGGTGAGTTGGTTTTATTAACATAGGTGCAACCATTGCATATACCCTGTTACCGACTTTTTTACTGGTAGCAAGGAGCTTAATACTTGCTCCCATAGTAGCAGCATATAACACATCAATATCTGAGATTTCCGTTATACCCTCAATATAGATATCCTCGAAATCCACCTGCATGCCAAAGGCCAAAGAAGAGAGAATTGCAATCTTTCTGCAGGCATCAAAACCTTCCACATCCGCTTTTGGATTACGCTCTGCATATCCCATAGCTTGTGCTTCCTTTAAGGCTGTATCAAAGTCTGCATTGTCTGAGCTCATCTTCGTTAAGATATAATTCGTGGTACCATTTAAGATACCTGTTATTTCTTCAATCTCATCTGCTGTCAAAGACTGATTCAAAGGACGGATAATTGGGATTCCCCCTCCTACACTGGCTTCAAAGAGGAAGTTTACCTTCTGTGCTTTCGATAACTCCAATAATTCAGCGCCATGCTTCGCCACCAGCTCTTTGTTGGAGGTGCAGACACTTTTTCCTTTCAGAATAGCTTCTTTCACAAAAGAATAGGCAGGCTCTACCCCTCCCATTACCTCTACAATGACTTTAACTTCAGGATCATTTACAATAATACTGTAATCATGAACAATTAGATTCTCAACAGGTTCTCCTTTAAAATCTCTTAAGTCCAATATATACTTCACATTAATATCATGACCACAGCGCTTGCTGATGCTTTCGCCATTCATATGCAAAACCTCAACTACTCCTGATCCCACTGTGCCATAACCTAAAATTGCTATATTTACCATGTAAAGCTCCTTTCTGTCAATCCATCTTATGATTTCATTCTGTCGGCTTTTCCAGTCTAGTCTGTGTTTCAAGTCTGTGTCGAGGATTTCGCAGGCACATACTTGCGCAGGAAAAATATCTTTTCTTTTTTCTTCGATATTCAAGTCTGTGCCGAGGATTTCGCAGGCACATACTTGCGTAGGAAAAATATCTTTACATTTTTTCTACTACTCTCTAGCCAGGATTTTCGTATAATGTATTCCTTCCAGAGCCTCAATGGCTTCAAAGATAATTGCTGTATCTTCGAACTGCCCCGGTATCTCTATACTTAAGGTCAGAGAAGCAATTCCATTTACGGGAATACTCTGATGAATGGTTAATATATTCACGCCATTCTTTGATACGCAATTTAATACGCTGGATAAGATACCTGGTTTATCGTCTATCTGCAGCATGAAGGTAATTGTTTTTCCCCTCGTATTCTCATGGAAAGGAAATATATCGTCTTTATATTTATAAAAAGAGCTTCTGCTGATACCAACTATATCCGCAGCTTCCTGAACGGTGACTACCTTCTCAGAATCTAAAAGCCTTTTTGCCTCCACTACTTTTAGAAGAACCTCCGGCACTGCTTTTTTCTTAACAATGAAGTATTTGCCTTCATCCATGGACGCCCCTCCTGTATTTTCATTTTCGTTTTGTATGTATACGAAATACAACTGTCTTTCACAGAAAGATATCTTACCATATTTTCCACTCATTTGCAACAGCTTTTGAATAAATTATCAATCTTAAGACAAATTATTCATTTTACAAGCTTTTTATCCACTCTTTTTATCCATTATGCACTGTAAATTGCTGTCTATACACTTTTCTTCCCCGTGACTGCAGATATCCTTAAGCCCTAATTGATTTTAGAAACAAAAAAAATCTCCAACCATAATTGATGGTTGGAGATACTTGATTTTATTCTATCTTGCCAATATACCTTCTATATTTTCCTGCTCATTTATGGAAAGTATTCCGTCATGATCTAAAAGTATGACCATTCTTCCGTTTAAATTAGCAACATTTCGAATATAGCTTGTGTTAATTCCCCTTACAATAGCAGGCGTCTCACTGATATTTTCAGGAGGTATCTCAATGATTTCCTTTACGCCATCCACTTCAAAAGCCATGAGTATTCCATTGGATTTTGTTATAATCAATCTGGAATCCTCAGTTACAGGTTTATCCGGTAAGCCAAACTTTCTTCTCAGCGAAAACACCGGAATTACATCACCTCTCAAATTCATAATACCATGAATATAGGAAGGTGCATTAGGAACGGGAATTAAATCTGTGAACTTTTCAATAGCATTTACAACCATTATATCCAGTCCGAATTCTTCATTATCCAAAGTAAAGATAACCTGTTTTGACAATAGACTTTGTTTCGTCTGCAGACTGCCATTCGCCTGCGTAGACTGTTTTGTAATCATTTTAGGTACCCCCTTTTCATTTGTATACCAATAGCTTAGTCTGATGGTTGGCCTATACTGGCCCACTTTAAATAAGCATTAATAAACGGATCTAAATTACCATCTAAAACACTGGCCGCATTTCCAATCTCCATGTTAGTCCGATGGTCTTTTACCAAAGTGTACGGCTGCATAACATAAGATCTTATCTGACTTCCCCAGCCAATTTCTTTTATTTCACCGCGAATTCCGGATTCCTTTTCCAGGTTTTCCTGCTGCTTCAAGAGATAAAGCTTCGCTTTCAGCATCTGCATCGCTTTGTCTTTGTTCTGGAACTGAGAACGTTCATTCTGGCATTGAACTACAATTCCGGTAGGAATATGCGTGATTCGGATAGCTGATGAGGTTTTGTTAACATGCTGACCACCGGCACCGCTGGAACGAAAAGTATCAATCCTTAAATCCCCTTCATCGATTTCAATTCCGGTATCCTCTTCAATATCAGGCATTACATCACAGGAGACGAAGGATGTCTGCCGTTTTCCTGCCGCATTAAAAGGTGATATACGAACCAGTCTGTGTACACCTCTTTCAGACTTTAAGTGACCGTAAGCATTCAGACCGTTTATCTGGAAAGTTACGGATTTTATACCGGCTTCTTCTCCATCCAGATAATCTATTACCTGAGTTTCAAAACCTTTCTTATCCGCCCACTTCTGGTACATACGGTAAAGCATACTCGCCCAGTCACAGCTTTCTGTCCCACCTGCTCCGGCATGAAGGGTCAATATGGCATTGTCCTTATCATACTCCCCTGAGAGAAGTGTATTCAGTCTCATCTCATCCAGGTCTTCCGTGAATTTATCAAGCTCGGCTTGTATTTCCGGTATTAAACTCCCATCTTCGGTCTCATAAGCCATCTCAAGGAGAGTCTCAATATCTTCATATTCTCTCTTCAGACCATTGTACTCATCTACAATATCCTTTAGATTCTTTAGTTCTTTTACATATCCCTGGGATTTCTCAGCACCGTCCCAAAAGTTCGGCTCTTCCATGATATGTTCTATCATATCGATACGCTCTAGCTTATTAGCCAGGTCAAAGTGAATCCCCCACTTCAAGTAATGGCTGTTTGTAAGTACTTAGCGTATATTTCATCTGGTCTAACTCAACCACTCTATCACCTCTTTTCGAAATTCTGTTAATTAATTTTTCCATGGCAGAATTTATATTTCTTTCCGCTTCCACATGGGCAGGGATCATTAGGCTGAACCTTTTTCGTGGTTCTTCTTACAGGTCCTTGCTGAACAGAATCATCTTTATTCGTACCGGTAACTTTTGCTACCTGTTCTCTTTCAACATTCTGCTCTATTCTTACATGCATCAGAGCTTTCACGGTATCTTCCCTGATTGCATCTGTCATTTCATCGAACATTTCAAAGCCCATAAACTTAAACTCTACTAAAGGATCTCTCTGTCCATAAGCCTGCAGACCGATACCCTGACGCAGCTGATCCATATCATCAATATGATCCATCCACTTACGGTCAATTACACGCAGGAGGATAACACGTTCTACTTCACGAAGCTGTTCTTTCTCCGGGAATTCCGCTTCCTTCTCTTCGTAAAGCTTAATAGCATCTTCTTTTAACTTCTGCATTAATGCAGCCTTTTTCATACGGTCAAGTTCCTGTGCATCAAATGCAATGGTCTCTAAAGGTATGATAGGAAGCAGCATTGTATTAAGTTCTTCCAAATCCCAGTTCTCGGAAAGCTGATCATCACTGATACAGGTGTTCACACAATCCTCCACGGTATCTGTTATCATCTTAAATACGGTATCTCTCATGCTTTCGCCGTCGAGAACCCTTCTTCTTTCCTTGTAAATAATCTCTCTTTGTTCATTATTTACCTGATCGTATTCTAACAGGTTCTTACGGATACCATAGTTGTTATTCTCTATCTTAGTCTGAGCCTTTTCAATTGCACTGCTTAACATCTTGTGCTCAATCTGTTCTCCATCGGGAAGCCCCAGGGAGTTGAACATATTCATAAGACGCTCAGATCCAAAGAGTCTCATTAAATCATCTTCCAGGGATATATAGAAGCGGGATTCTCCGGGATCTCCCTGACGACCGGCACGTCCTCTTAACTGATTATCAATACGTCTGGATTCATGGCGTTCGGTACCTATGATCTTAAGTCCGCCAAGGTCTGTCACACCTTCTCCCAGTTTAATATCAGTACCACGGCCTGCCATATTAGTAGCTATTGTAACAGCTCCTACCTGTCCAGCATCTGCTATAATTTCAGCTTCCAGCTCATGGAATTTCGCATTTAAAACTTTATGAGGAATGTTCTTTTTCTTTAACATATCACTTAATTCCTCAGAAGCTTCGATGGTAATCGTACCAACCAGAACCGGCTGGCCCTTCTTGTGAGATTCCATTATTTCAGATACTACTGCATTTAATTTCTCTTTTTTGGTCTTATATACGGCATCCTGTCTGTCCACACGTGCTACAGGGATATTCGTAGGCACTTCGATAACATCCATACCATATATATTACGGAATTCTTTTTCTTCAGTAAGAGCTGTACCGGTCATACCGCATTTCTTAGCATATTTATTAAAGAAGTTCTGGAAAGTAATTGTTGCTAATGTCTTACTCTCTCTATTTACCTTAACTTTTTCCTTTGCCTCAATTGCCTGATGAAGTCCATCTGAATATCTTCTTCCGGGCATAATACGTCCGGTGAACTCATCTACGATAAGAACTTCATCTTCTTTTACAACGTAATCCTTATCTCTGGCCATCAGGTAATGCGCTCTTAAAGCCAGAATAATATTATGCTGTATTTCAAGATTTTCCGGATCTGCAAGGTTCTCAAGGTGGAAGAAACTTTCAACCTTTTCAACACCTTCTGCTGTAAGGTTAACTAATTTATCTTTTTCATTAACTACAAAATCGCCTTCTTCTTCAACATCCTCATTCATAAGAGCTGCCATCTTGGTAAGTTCACCGCTGACCTTACCCTTTGTAAGCTGTCTTGCAAGGATATCGCAGGCTTCATAAAGCTTTGTGGATTTTCCGCTCTGTCCGGATATAATAAGAGGGGTTCTTGCTTCATCGATTAATACAGAGTCCACTTCATCGATGATAGCGAAATGCAGGCCTCTTTGTACCAGCTGCTCTTTATAGATAACCATGTTATCTCTTAAATAATCAAATCCAAGTTCATTGTTGGTAGCATACGTAATATCACAGTGATAGGCTTCTCTTCTCTGATCATTATCCATGCTGTTTAAAATAACGCCAACTTTAAGACCTAAGAATTCATGAATTTGTCCCATCCACTCGGAGTCACGTTTTGCAAGGTAATCATTTACTGTTACAATATGAACACCCTTCTCTTCAAGGGCATTTAAGTATGCAGGGAAAGTAGAGGTAAGGGTCTTACCTTCACCGGTCTTCATTTCAGAGATTCTTCCCTGATGTAATATGATTCCGCCAAGTATCTGTACACGAAAGGGTCTCTGTCCCAGTGTTCTTACTGCTGCTTCTCTTACCACAGCATAGGCTTCCGGCAAAATGTCGTCTAGTGTTTCACCGTTCTTTAACCTATTTTTAAATTCAACGGTTTTATTCTTTAATTCCGCATCGGAAAGTGCCTTGATGGATGGCTCCAATGCCTCAACCTTGTCAACTATAGGCATAACAAGTTTGACTTCTCTTTGACTGTGGGTACCAAAAATTTTCGTTACGAGACTCATGTTTTTCACTCCTGTATTTATTCAATGGATACAATATAAGTTAAACTAAGTTTCTTTCCGCAAAAAAACTGCTTTCAACTTATATAAGATAAATTCTGGTCAAATAATTTTTTCATAAAATACATTGTATCATTTCCCCAGTTAGTTAGCAACCTTTTTATACGAAATGCCTTGCTAACTGCATGGCGGGAGTTTATGGAAGAAATCTGAGACAGCTTATCAGATGTTCAAATTTCCTCTTTAAGAGATTAAGAAAAAGGGGGAACTGTATTAACAGTCCCCCCTTTCTATATTATTAAATCCTATAAATCCTTAAGTATCTGACTAAAATTCCGGTTCAATCAAACCGTAGGTATTGCCTTTGCGCTTGTAAACCACATTTACCTCATCGGTTTCTGCATTGCGGTATACAAAGAAATTGTGGCCTAAAAGTTCCATCTGAACACAAGCCTCTTCCGGGTCCATTGGTTTAATAGCAAACTTCTTGGTACGAATAATCTTGATATTGTTCTCTTCTTCATAAGCATCATCAATAAACTCTTGATTTAAGTTTATAGTTGCCTGCTTTTGTTCAATTAATTTATTTTTATATTTTCTTAACTGGCGTTCAATAACTTCTTCTACAAGGTCGATGGAAACATACATATCTGTGCTTGTCTGTTCTGCTCTTACCATGCTGCCTTTCATAGGAATCGTTACTTCTATTTTCTGCCTTTCTTTCTCAACACTCATAGTTACATGAATTTCAGTATCAGGAGTAAAATATTTTTCAAGCTTTCCAATCTTTTCATATACAGCTGTTTTGAGACCTTCAGTTACCTCGATGTTTTTGCCGCTTATTATAAAACGCATATGAATCAACTCCTTTTAGCTTTTTTACTATTGCTTAACATTATTATAACACATTGCAGAATATGTGACAAGTTCTTTCCGTCAAAGCAATTCTATAAAAAGAATTATTACTACTATCAAACTTGTACATACTCTATCTAAAATATTCGGCCAACTTCCTATCATTGTACGTCTTATTTTATAATTATTTGACAGTTACATTTATTTACATATCATTACATTAAATTTACATAATTATGATATTATCATAATCTACAAAACAAATATTCTACCTTGACACTCCCCCTCATATTCCACAACCGTGGTGAAAACCTGTGGATAATGTGGATAACTCAGTGTATAACTTTTAATAGCCGAAAAAAACGGGCTTTTTATATGTGGATAACTTTTGGATAAACACATATAAACTTTTCACTCCCATCTATCAACAATTTTGGAGTGGTATATTTTGTGCATTTTGTACAGGCCTTCTTTTGTCAATCATATTTCTACTAAAATCTTATTTTCTTCAAATAAAGAAATTCACCTTAATTATCTAAAAATTCTATTAAAAGAGCTTTTTAACCGCCTTTTTTAGAAAATTAATTTTATTCAAAAAAATACCGCAGTTAGTTTAACCTAGCTGCGGTTTTAATATACTATTTTACAATTCTTTTTACTTTATATGGTGTACGGTAATTGTACTGTGATATCTTTATGCCATCTCTTTCATTGCTGGCATTTACTACCTTACCATTACCAATGTACATTGCTACGTGATTTACAGTTCCGCTGGAATTTGTATAGTAGATTAAATCTCCTGGCTGTATATTGCTTACACTGACTTCATATCCTGCACCTGCTGCCTGAGATCTGGAATCTCTTGGTATGCTGTAGCCGAAATGAGAATATACAGAATATACAAACCCGGAACAATCCGCTCCGTTTGTTAAGCTTGTTCCGCCCCATACATAAGGATTACCGACGAAATTCAATGCGTAGTTTGCGATTGCTTGTCCGTTTCCGGATCCTGAAGAACTACCGGAGGAGTTGTTTGAACTGCCTGAGTTAGAACTACCTGAGTTGGAACTGGAGCTCTGGTGGGACTGCTGATTGGATGATTGTCTCTGTGCTTCCCTCTCTTTGGCAAGCTCTTCCAATCTATCTGCTTCTGCCTTCTTAGCTGCTTTTTCTGCTGCTATCTTAGCCATTTCTTCTTTTATTGATATAGCATATTTGAATTTAACATTGATTGTGATGAAATCCTTTGATACAAAGCCATCTTCTCCCTGGTCAATTTCAATCTTGGCCCACTTGTTAAATTCTTTTGATATGTAATAGGTTTCACCCTGAGGTACCATGGTAACGATTGTTTTATCTGTTCCCGGCTTCTCTCTTACAAATAATGTTTCCGTATTTACTGTAGCATACTTATCAGCATATTTATCAACCAGCTTCTCAGCTTCAGAACCGATTGCAAGGAATTCTTTATTAATATATCCCTTTACATCACCTGATTTAATCTTAACCCAATCACCTTTTGTAGCCAATATATCTGTTGCACAACCCTTGTAGAGTTTACCGACAATCTTGCTGTCTGTGTTAGGTTTCACTCGAATATTAACATAATTATCCGCTATGGAGATTCCTAGATTTGCATAGGGTGATTTTACTTTTTCAACTTTGTCACTGCTTGGCTCTTCTTTTTCTTTCGCAAAAGTATCAAGCAACTTTTCCGCTTCTCCCTTTTCTACCTCGGCAGTAGCTACATAATAGTTATCAAGAACTGGCATGATTCCGGCCAGCCCGGTATCTGAGACACTCTCAGCCGCCTGTACTCTGACTCCTGCACCCAGGGTAAGTAACAGCGCAGCAGTACATAAAGACGCCTTAACAGCAGTACTTCTAAGCATTTGACATGTAACCTCCTTACGGTTTTTTGCGAATGTAACAATTCAATTAAATATATATTATCATTAGTATAAATCTTTTTTAAATGTTACAAATTTATTAAAAATCATAAGGTTATTATATCAAAGCATACTACTGCTGTCAACGCATAATTTAACAAATAACATGGTTTATTTATCCATTGTTGCAAAATCAATCAATTAATTCTGAATTTTCTATTAATAATAACCATTATAAACTATTAAGATACTTTTCTACACCTGTAATGGCATTGGCACCATCTGAGGCGGCGGTTATTATCTGCCTTAATTCCTTTGTACGGATATCTCCTGCTGCAAATACTCCTGGAATATTAGTCAGACAGGATTCATCTGCCTTAATGTACCCGCCGGGAGCCAGCTCCAGGACATCTTTATATACTTCAGAACTGGGGTTGTATCCAACTGCAATAAACACACCATCCACTGCTATTTCTGTTTCTTCTTCCTTTTTAATATTCTTTACTTTTATCTTATCAACTACTTCACTGCCTTGAATCTCTTCAACCACACTATCCCAAAGGACTTCCACATTCTCCATGGAAAGAAGCTTTGTCGTATAAGTCTTGGCAGCTCTGAACTCATCCCTTCTATGGATGACATATACCTTTTTGCAAAGCCTTGCTAAAAATATAGCATCTTCAACCGCTACATCACCGCCTCCTACTACTGCGGTAACTTTATTCTTAAAGAAAGCTCCGTCGCAGGTAGCACAATAGGATACTCCCATGCCGGAAAGTCTTTCTTCCCCTTCCACCATAAGCTTTCTTGGGTTTGCTCCCGTAGCGATAATAGCTGTCTTAGAGCGGTAAACCGTACCATCTTCCAGTGTTATGACCTTTATTCCATCCTCAACTTCAAAGCGTTTTACTTCACCGGTTACAAAGGGCAGGTTCATCTTATCACAATGTTCTCTGAATCTGGTGGCAAGCTCAAAGCCGCTTATCCCAGGAATTCCAGGGTAGTTATCTACTTCGTAGGTGTTGATTATCTGGCCTCCGCTAATAGGTGCTTTCTCTATTACAATAGTATCCAGTTCTGCTCTTCCTGCATAAAGAGCTGCTGTTAATCCTGCAGGACCGGAACCTATCACAACTAATTCATAAATCTTATCCATTAATAATTCCTCCGTTTCAATTTCTATCTTCATTTTTTGTATTACCGGTGATAATTATACTTCCGTACTCAAGCTGCAATGCTGCCGTCAGAAATTCCACCCGCATACTGATTGTTTACAATCTAATTGTACTTATATTGTAACATATTTTTTGAAAAAGAAAAGCCCCTAGTGTATTTTGATTTACACTATGGGCATTTATTTAAAAAAAGAAATTCTGTACACCGTGTATGATACCATATATTACGGTAACAAACCCCTCATCCTTTGATATTCCTGTAGAGAATCTTCCCTGATATTCAACTATTATCATGATAATAAGACAGATGGCCATTCCTATAATCAGGCTTGGTGTTAAAAAGTGTGTCTTTGTCCGTTCTTTAAAGATACTCTTCACATGTTCCCACCTTCCAGAATTATCTGCCAGGACACGGAACACAAAGAATGCAAGAAGCGTGGAAATTGCAGCAATAGGAATCATGTAGATAATGGTAGTTCCTAAATCAACCTTCTGCGCACTGTCTAATATAGCTTCTGTGCCCGCAAGACCATTTATCCTTGACTGAAGTGCCAGGCTCATTACAGAAGAACTATTAATGATAAAATGTATTATCATCGTAGAGAGTATAGAACCAGTTGCTTCTATTACTAATGCAAATACTACACCCATTACAAAGGCATAGGAAAATTGATTGAAATTCTGATGAATAAGTCCAAATAAAAAGCCGCTTAAGAATATCCCTTTTAAAGTACTGGTCTGACGGTAACTTTGAAACAATACACCCCGGTAAACGCTTTCTTCCATAAGGCAGGGTACCAAAGCTACCATAACCAGACTGACCAGAAATCCATTTTTCCCTACCAAATTGCTGATTACCTGAGTGGTGTCATTATTAACAAAAAGCATGGAGATGGCATTAATGAGTCCCATAAGAGGCATAATCAAATAGGCAAAAATAATGACCAACACTATGCTGCCAACACTGATTGACCGAAAGCCAATGGTTTCGGCTAGTCCTTTTCTTTGTTTCACCAAATAAAAAACGGAAGGAATGATTAATAATAACTGCGAAATGATTAATATTAATAAATAATTACCTGTGCCCTTATATATTAAGCGGTTGATTAGCGCTCCTGCCAACGTCATCAATACGGTAGCCAGATATATTCTGCCAGCTGATTTAGCCTGTTCCATGAGTCTACTCCTGTCTGTCCTCACACTTTTTCACTAATACATGCAGCCATTCATCCAGATTCGCCTCACTCAAATCGTCATTGCTTTTCCAGATGTCCAGCAATTCTAGTTCAGAATGCCCAGAGATGAACTCTTTCATGGCCTTCGTCTTAAAATCTTTAAAATACCTGCCATTGCGAAATCCATCGAAATCACCATGCCCAAAAGACATATATAATATTCCCTGTGGTTTCAGTGCCTTTATCACTTTTTGAAATACTCCATCAAAATCATCGGAATTGATATGTAGGAGTGAAGCATTGGCCCATATACCATCAAAGACCTCGTCAAAATCCAGTTCTTCAAACCGCATACAAAGAACATCCTGTCCGATATGAATGGATGCAAGTTCACAAAGTTCTTCCGCTCCGTCAATTGCAGTTACATCATAGCCTCTTTGAATGAATTCAAGGCTGTCCCTGCCGGAACCGCAGCCTAAATCCAAAATGGCCATACCATCTGAAAGCGCTGCTAAAAATTTTTCTCTGTTATCTTCTGTATTGCTGTCTACCGTGTTTTCAAAGTAAAGATTTGCATTCTTATTATAATAATCTATCGAGTCCAAAAATTTCCATCCTTTCAATTTAACGGACATTTGGCCGTGAGACCATTCAATGCCGGTTGTTCCCCATGCTTACTTACAAATGAGCTATGGCTTCTATTTCAATTAATACATCTTTCGGTAATCTTGCTACCTCTACACAGGAGCGGGCCGGAAAATTATCTGTGAAGAAAGATGCATATACCTCATTCACCAAAGGGAAATCTTCCATATTTTTAATAAAAACAGTGGTCTTTATTACTTTATCAAGATCTGAGCCGCTGTCTTTTAAAAGTGCTGTAAGACTTGTTAGTACCCGTTTTGTCTGTTCCTTTATATCACCATTAACAATAGTACCGTCCACCGGATTAATCGGTATTACACCAGAGGTATAGACCAGGTCATTCAGAATAACAGCCTGTGAATAGGGGCCAATTGCTGCCGGTGCATTGGATGTGCTAACTATTTGCTTCATTGATATACCCTCCGTTTTTTCATATTAAGAACTATTATATACTATATAGAAAGTATTTTCACTACTTTTTATAAAAATTACATTTTTTATATATTTTTATGAAGCTTGACCCAAATTCATGACATACTAATTACAAGATGAAGAGTTGCCAGGCACCTTAAACAAAAAGAACTTGTATCATAAATAGGAAAGGTATGATACAATAAGATAAATATGTTATATTTTAGAAGAGGTCATTATGTATAGTTTTAACAGCAGAGTACGATACAGTGAGGTATGTACCAATAAAGAGTTGGACTTTTATTCCATCATAAATTATTTCCAGGATTGCAGTATATTTCACTCAGAAGATGCAGGTGTAGGGCTTGACTATCTTGAAAAGTACCACAGAGTGTGGCTGATGAACGCCTGGCAGATTAAGATAAACCGCTTCCCCGTCTTTGGAGAGGATATTACCGTGTCAACCTGGGCTTATGATTTTAACACTTTTTATGGTTACCGTAATTTTATGATAGAAGATGCGGATAAGAAGGTTCTGGCAATTGCTAATTCTGTATGGGTGTATATGGATACCCAAAAGAACTGTCCTGCTAAGATTGAAGAAGATGTTCTAAAAGCTTATAAACCGGAGGCTGCCTATCCCATGGAATATGCTCCCCGTAAGATTCTTCTGCCAGGTAACTTTGCTGAAGCTCCAGGCTTTTTCGTACAGCGAAGGAATCTGGATACCAACAACCATGTAAATAACGGCGAATATATCCGTATGGCAGAGGAATACCTTCCCGAAGACTTTTCTGCTACCCAGATGAGAGCGGAATACAGAAAATCAGCTGTCCTCGGAGATGAAATTATTCCACTAATTCATAAAGATGATGATACCTTTATGGTTGTGCTGGCAGATATCAATCGAAAACCGTATACTATCATAGAATATACCAAAAGATAATAAGGTGTAGTTTCTATGTTTTTTAGGGCAGTATCCCAGACAAATCTGCGATATGCAAAAAGTTAGCTTCAAAAATATCCAATGCGCAAAAGCGCATCACATGGAGGTAATATGATAAAATTAGGTGAATTACAGGAACTTGAAATGAGTAAAAGTACCGATTTCGGTATTTATTTAAAGGAGCAGGGCTCCACAACAGAAGAACGTATCCTTCTGCCAAAAGCACAGGTTCCAAAAGATATAAAACCCGGGGACACCCTTTCCGTCTTTATCTATAAGGATTCTGATGACAGGCCCATTGCTACTACCCTTACCCCAAAAGTTACATTAGGTACGGTTGCCTTATTACAAGTAAAGGAAGTAACCACCATCGGTGCTTTTCTGGACTGGGGACTTGCCAAAGACCTATTGCTCCCTTTTAAAGAACAAACAGAGCGTGTCCATACCGGCGAACAGGTTTTAGTTGCCTTATACATTGATAAGAGCACCAGACTTTGCGCTACCATGAAAATATATGATTATTTGCAAAAGGACTCTTCTTATAAAAAGGGTGACAAAGTCATCGGTACTGTATATGAAGTCATCCGAAACTTTGGGGCTTTTGTAGCTGTGGATAATCTATACAGTTCACTGATTCCGGAAAAGGAATTAAAGAAAAGTCTAAAACCCGGTGACAGCGTTGAGGCACGTGTTACCGCTGTAAAGGAAGACGGCAAGCTGGATTTGAGCTTAAATGAAGAAATCCCTGTTCAGATTGATGCAGATGCGGATATGGTGTACAAGCTTCTAACAGAAGCCGGCGGCTTCCTGCCTTACCATGACAAGACGGAGCCTGCCCTTATCGCTGAGAAATTCGGTTTAAGTAAAAATGCTTTTAAGAGAGCCATCGGAAGGTTAATGAAAGAACAAAAACTTCGTATTACAAACGATGGAATAGAAGAAATCAAATAAAATAAGGTTCTGACTATAAATACAAACAAGGGCAACGAAATATCTTCCCTTGTTTGTATTTATCTCACAACCTTTTCGCCTTAAAGATTCCCTTTCGTACCACCGCGATTTTGCAGAAATCTCATCTTGGAATTTTCTTTGAATTCTTTCTTCTTCTCTTCCGGTATCTGCTCGTACAGACTGCCAAAATGGCTGGAGAGTTTATCCTTGCAGTTCTTGCAAAAACGACCTGTCAGTATTGCTGTTCCACATAACTCACATTGCAGGGAAACCATAGAATCTTCCGTAAAAGAAAGTCTTTCCTCTCTGATCCACTTATGAATCTGCATGGTCGTAACTTCATTCTCTTCTGCAACTTCCTGTACCCCTGCTTTGGGATGATTATAGATATACTCTTTTACCTGGTCGAATTTATTATCCAAGGCTTTCAAGCAGGCCGGGCACAATGGCTGCCCTCCTATATAATTAAAAAGTTTACCGCAGCTCTTACAATTTCTAACATCCATATTTTATCCTCCTTAGTAACCTTTGCCTATGCATATACTTGCAAAGTAAACCTCATCAATACCGTTTGCCTTAAGTATCTTCGCACATGCATCTATGGTGCTCCCTGTGGTATATATATCATCTACTAAAAGTACTCTTTGAAGCTTGTGTTTATACCTGCTTCTCTCTTTATGAGAAAATGCAAAAGCCTCTGAAATGTTACGAAAGCGCTCTCTGTCATTTAATTCCTTTTGCGGCAGAGTTTCCTTTGTTCTGATAAGTAACTCAGATAACACCGGTATATGAAGTCTTTCTCCCAATCTGTCGGCCAGAACTTCCGCTTGATTATAACCTCTAATCAACTTCTTATTCCTGTGGATGGGCACTGGTACAAGGACATCCGGCGATATATCCTTAATTGCTTTTCCATACTTCTTTAATAATTCATCTATATAAAAGGCTGCATATTCCTGTCTTCCTTTATATTTAAAGGCAGCCATGGATTTTTGCATGTCCTGGTTATAAAGCCATAGACTAAATCCTCTTTCAAAGTAATGCTTACGTCGTTCACAGTCATAGCAATATTCCTTTTGTTCCAGCTCTACGGGTTTTCCGCACCTGCTGCATTTAGGTTCTGCAACGGGAATTAATTTAGTCCTGCAGTCTATGCAAGATAACTCTCCTCTGCAGTCAATAATCTCAGAGCATACAGGACACCTTCTGGGGTACAGGATATCAAGCAGCGCATCCAGCATAGACAGCACCTTTATCTAATATCTGATATCCCGTTATTTTCCTTATATCCTTCTCTCTTTTTCTTTCAATGACCACCAATATTGTTTCCCCCATATTTAAAACAATAACTTTTCCTTTACAAATAGCAATCAATATTTTACAAATTATTTATAATATGATTATACCTTAAAATTACAAAATTTGCACTAGTTCTTTTTGTCCTTACAGGAATACACATACTATAGTTCTTTTATTCTCTCGGTAAGACCCGAGTACCTTCTTTGTTCACTTTCATTATCAATCATCATCTGTACGGTCTCGGTACTGCCTACAATGGTTACACAATTCTTTGCCCTTGTAACAGCAGTGTAGAGAATATTTCTGTTTAAAAGCATCCTGGGGCCGGTAAGAATCGGCAGCACCACTGCAGGGTACTCACTTCCCTGGGATTTATGGATTGTGATAGCATAGGCAAGCTCCAGCTCTTCCAGCTGGTTAAAGGGATATTCCACCATCTTTCCCTCATCAAATTCAACCGTTAACTGCTCTGCAAAATGGTTAATTTCTTTTATAATTCCGGTGTCTCCATTGTAGACACCCATTCCGCTTTCAGTGGTAATACCATATCGGCTTTTACTCTCCCATGCTAACTGATAGTTATTTTTAATCTGCATGACCTTATCCCCTTCACGCAGAATAATATTATGATATTCCTTCTCACGCTTCTCAGGGGAAGGTGGATTCAGATATTGCTGTAACACTCCGTTTAACTTTTCTACCCCAAGTTCTCCCTTTCTCATAGGTGTCAGCACCTGGATTTCAAAGGGAGATGCATTGACATAGGCAGGCATCTTATCTCTTACAAGAGCTATGGTGACACCAATGACATCTTTTACTTCTTCTCGCTTTAGAAGGAAGAAATCCTTGGACTTATTGTTGAAAGCTATTTGCTCTCCGGCATTAATCTTATGAGCATTTACAATAATATCACTCTCTTTAGCCTGACGGAAAATCTTTGTCAGCTTTACTACATTAAAGGCATGGGAATTAATTATATCTTTTAGCACATTACCGGGTCCCACAGAAGGCAGCTGGTTTACATCTCCTACTAAGATCAATCTGGTTCCTACCGTTACTGCCCGTAGGAGTGCGTGCATCAGAGTAATATCTACCATCGACATCTCATCAATAATGATGACATCTGTTTCCAGAGGATTTCCTTCATTTCGCTCAAAGATCTGTTTTCCATCCATATCTCCGGACATTTTGGAGATTTCTAAAAGCCTGTGAATTGTCTTCGCTTCATAGCCGGTAGTTTCTGTCATCCTCTTCGCTGCTCTTCCCGTTGGAGCTGCTAAGAGTAAATCCATCCCCTCTGCTTCAAAGAAACGGATAATGGTATTAATCGTTGTAGTCTTACCGGTTCCCGGCCCTCCTGTAATTACAAGTATGCCGTTCTTGGCGGCTTCTATTACAGCAGTTCTTTGCAATTCGTCCAGTTCTATCTCAAACTGTTTCTCAACACTTCTTAACCGCTGCTCAATTTCTATCAGAGGCAAATCATATTTGATATTCAAATCACTTAACATCTTTGCCGTATTCAATTCTAAGTAATAAAGACCTGCACTGTAAATATGTCTTTCTTCACCATTGGTCTTTATAATTATTTTTCTCTCTACGGAGAGATTATTCATCTGCTCTTCTATGCCTGCGGAGACGATTCCGAGCAGTTCGCAAACCTTTCGGTGCAATAAGTTCTCTGGCAGATAGACATGTCCATTTGCGCTTCCCTGTAGCAGTACATATAATATAGCTGCTTTAATACGGTAATCTGATTCGGTACCTATTCCGACTTTGGCTGCTATTTCATCTGCAAGCTTAAAGCCTACTCCGTTGATATCCTCTGCTAAACGATAAGGATTCTCCTTAATGACCTGATACATGCGCATTCCATATTCCTTATATATCTTTACAGCCAGTGCTGTAGTTATACCATATTGCTGCAGAAATATCATTGCTCCACGCATGTCTCTCTTATCATTAAACTGCTTGGCAATCTCCCTTGCCATATGATCGCTGATACCTTTTACTTCTGCCAGACGTTCCGGTTCTTCTTCAATAATCCGAAAAGTATCACCTTTGAATTTTCTTACAATACGAGCGGCTAGTGCACTGCCAACACCCTTTATGGCTCCCGAACCCAAATATTTTTCCATAGAGTCTAAATCTTCCGGTTCTTTAAATTCGTAGGTTTCTATTAAAAATTGTTCTCCGTAAAGCTGATGGGCGGTATATTTACCGGTACATCTTATAAATTCTCCCTCGTTAATAAAGGTAAACGTACCGACGCAGGTGGTTTCCTCCTCTTGCTTTACAAGTGTCAGAACAGTATATCCATTTTCTGCATTACGGAATACAATCCTTTCCACATAGCCTTCTATTTCTTCCGCCATTTTTACACACCTGCCTTTTACACTGATTTTTACCGTTTTAACCTGATCTAACCTTTTAATACATGATCTAACCTTTTAATATGTGATCTAACCTTTTAATATGTGATCCAACCTATTTAAACTTGGTAAATTATAAATTACGCCCAGATAATAATCATACCACCATCTTTTATAGAATGCAGTATAATTATTTTCTAGGCGTAAAATATATTCTATGTAACTATGTTAAGAATTACGCTTCATGGATTCATACAACATCTGTGCAATCCCCATTCCGCCATTATCAACTATGTCTTCTGCGTATTTCTGATAAAGAGTATCCCCAAAATAGGATACATAAGGACTTTCTTCTTCCTCTGAACCAACTGATTTTTTCATTTCTTTAAACATCTGTTCCACCATATAAGATTCAAAGGTCTTGCAGACATCCATCAATTCGTCATCCGAGGCATTTTTAAGGTTTTTATTTAAGGTATCCTCAATCTTTGAGCTGCTCTTAGTCGAATTCGCCTGAGCCAAAGCAGCATCTACCGAATAATTACCGCCAATGCTAATACTCATTTCTTATCTCCTATCTGCGAAGATTGTTTGCCTGCTGAAGCATCTCATCCGCTGCATTAATTGCCTTGGAGTTCATTTCATAAGCCCTTTGAGCAACAATCAAGTCTACCATCTCTGTAGCTGCCTGAACATTGGAATTCTCAAGATATCCTCTCTTCACGGTGCTCTTCTTTAATGCCGCATCCTGACCTTCAATTCTGGCACCGCCGGAAGCTGCAGTTTCTTTTAAAATACTGTTGGAAGTTTTCTCAAGTCCTGCAGGATTATTAAACTGAACAAGTCCTATCTGAGCTAATGTCTTCACTGTTCCGTTCTCTGTGTAATAGAAGGTTCCGTTCTCATCCATCTTAAGCAGGGAAGTATCAAGATCACTGTCAAATACTATAGGTGCACCGGAAGCATCCAATACCGGATAACCCTCTGTGGTTGCAAGGGCAATTCCATTGGTTCCCATAGAAAGTCCGAAGGTTCCGCTTCTGGTGTATCCAACGCTTCCATCACCTGTCTGAACCATGAAGAAGCCATTTCCTTCAATTGCAAAATCGTAATCGTTATCTGTCTGCTTCAAAATGCCTTGTGTATATTGGGAAACGATAGCTGAGTTTTTAACACCAAGACCGGTCTGTGCGCCTACAGGCTTTACACTGCCGGTATTATCTGTCGTTTTATTCTGAATTGTCTGATACAACAAGGATTTAAACTGAGCAGTTTCCTTTTTATAACCTGTCGTGTTAATATTGGCCAGGTTATTTGATATGGTATCTACATTGGTCTGCTGGGAGATCATTCCGGACGCTGCTGTCCATAGTGAACGCATCATAGGTTTCATTCCTTTCTTTTGCATAAAACTCTCTTACTATGCTAAAATCAAATGTTTAGTACTGAATTAGACCTTGCCTACTGAATTGGCAGCCAAATCAAGAGTTCCGTCAATGGTCTGAATTACCTTCTGGTTGGCTTCATATGCTCTGGTGATAGCAATCATACTGGTCATTTCCGTTATTACATTCACATTGGATTGCTCTGTATAACCCTGCTGAATACCTGCTGTACTGTCCTGTGCTGTTGCACCTTCCAAGGGCAGATAAAAACTGTCCCCCTGTTTCTTAAGGTATTTATAATCCGTAAAGTCTGTCAGCTTTATCTTATCAACATAAACTCCGTCTGCGTATATACGACCGCTTTCATCCACCTTAACATCTGCGGTATCATTGGGGATCGTTATCTCTCCGCCTTCGCCCATTAAAGTGTTGCCATTTACATCTACCAGCTTGCCGTCCTGATTCATCGTAAAGGAACCGTCTCTTGTGTACTTTAAGACTTGATTTCCGTCCTTATCCGCAGTGGATACGTTAAAAAACCCTTTTCCTTCTATTGCAAAATCGAAGGTATTGCCTGTACTTCGAAGGGAACCCTGATTATAATCCGTATAGACTTCCCCTATTTTGACACCAAGGCTCATCTTGCCGATTTTTTTATCTGTATAGCTTTCAGACATGTCCTTGATCTTATATGTCAATAAATTATTGAACGATTGATTACTGACCCCATCCTTTTTATATCCTGTTGTAGCTGCATTGGCCAAATTATTGGTAATAACATCAAGGCGTTTCTGCTCATTGACCATACCTGTCCAGGATGAAAATAACCCTTTAACCATCTTAACTCCCATCTGTGCCCTTCAGACAGCAAAAAATCTGGGGCATACTCCTGTGGTTTTCTCTAACTTATCAGTTAACTTCATTCAGGAATATCAAACTTTCATCTGATATTCCTGAATGAGAAATGTTCTATATTTATTTATCGGATGGTTTACAATTTTTCTTAATCCCTGGAGCCACTTAAATATTCAATATATTTTCCGGTACCGATAGCTACAGCTGTCATTGGATCTTCCGCTGTCATTGTATTAATACCTGTTTTATTTTCAATTAATTCTTCCAGTCCGTAAAGAAGGCAGCCACCGCCGGTTAAAACAATACCCCTGTCAGCAATATCTGCTGCCAATTCCGGAGGAGTTTTCTCCAGTACGCTGTGCACTGCTTCTACAATCTGAGAGGTTGTCTCTTTTAAAGCTTCTTCTGTTTCATCAGAAGTTACGGTTATAGTCTTTGGAAGTCCTGTAACCAGGTTACGTCCTCTTACATCCATGGTAACAACTTCCGGTCTCTTATAAGCAGAGCCGATATTAATCTTAATCTCTTCGGCAGTTCTTTCACCGATTAGAAGATTATGCTTCTTACGCATGTATCTGACAATCGCCTCATCAAAGTCATCACCGGCTATCTTAATAGAGGTGCTGACTACGGTTCCGCCTAATGAAATAACCGCGATATCTGTGGTACCACCGCCTATATCAACAATCATATTACCGCAGGGTCTGTAAATCTCGATACCTGCTCCGATTGCTGCTGCAATAGGTTCTTCAATAATTTTAACGTCTCTGGCGCCGGCCTGATAGGTGGCATCCTCAACCGCTTTCTTCTCTACTTCCGTTACACCGCTGGGTACGCATACACTGATAATAGGCTTACGGAAGCGATGTTTGCCTACTGCCTTCTGGATAAAATACTTCAGCATCTTTTCTGTAACGGTATAATCGGATATAACTCCCTGTCTCAAAGGACGGACAGCAACTATATTACCGGGTGTTCTACCAAGCATCAGTCTTGCTTCTTCCCCGATTGCTCTTACTTTGTTTGTGTCCCTGTCAAAAGCAACAACGGAGGGCTCTTTTAAAACCACACCTTTGCCCTTTAAATAAACCAATACGCTCGCTGTTCCTAAATCAATACCTATATCACTGCCTAACATATCTTTATCTCCTTTCAGATTCTATCCTACCTGTGGCGCCTCCGGCAGACAAAAAATTCTGAGGCGTTCTCCAATCAAAAGTGAACATTATGTTTCTTCCGACTCTTTTGTCATTTTCTCGTATGGCCGGTATCTATGTCATGTTTGGAATTTACATTTCTGGTTTCCGGTTGTTCTTCTTTCGGAAAAATATTCTGACCCGGATATATTTTGACAGTATTACAGCTTTCACTCTAATTTTTTCCATAAAACTGTCAATTAAACATACTCTTTTCTATTATATACATATTTATGGTTTTTTTCAAAGGAAATTTTAGAAATAATAGAATCTTAAGATTTTTTCATGTTTTATAGGACAAGAACAGAAAAAGTATGGGGATCTGCTGAAATCTAGGAATACAATGGAGGGGCAAAAAATATAGGCTTTCACAATGGGACGGCAATTTGCACAAAGCAGAAAGACTCATGCGCTGGTTCCAAGGCGCATTCGTTCTTTCTGCTTTGTGCAAATTGCCTGTGTATATATTGACGTAAGGTTTTGATGCTTAGTTTTAAAATATCATAAGGTATTTATTATTTATACATTGACATTAGCTGTGAGATCACGGGGTTTCGGATGTGAAATGTTCATGCTATTCTCCAGCAATCTGATTGTAAGTATTACACATTACTTTTCATCAATATATAATAAGGTCTGCAGCAGAACATTGGCACCTTTCAGACAGCTTTCCACAGGGGTGTACTCGATTTCACAATGGCTGTGCCCCCCTATGCTTGGAACAAATATCATGGTTGCCGGTACTATGTCAATTAGGAACTGGGCGTCGTGTCCGGGACCGCTGTAGATTCTTCTGTTTGTATATCCATACTCTTTGGCGCTTTTTTCTACTAGATTTACTAGCTCTGGGGTAAAAGCAACCGTATTTCTGGTCCAGGCTTTTTCATAGGTCAAATCGCATTTCTCAACAACAGAGGGCAGACTCTCGATAACAGCAAGTACCTGTTTTATCACATCCGTGTCTTGATGTCTGGCATCCAGGGTAAACTTTACTTCATCCGGTATGATGGTATGGATATTCGGATGGCAGGATATCTTTCCGGTGGTATATACTAATTTCTTATCCAATTTATCCAGTTCATCATGAATATACTGAATTGTTTTTGCTGCTGCGTACAGTGCATCCCTCCTGTAAGGCATCGGCGTTGTGCCGGCGTGCCCTGCCTGACCGGAGAGTGTGAATTCATAGTTAATCATACCACAGACACCTTCTACAATTCCGATGTCTATGTTTTCCGCTTCCAATACCGGTCCCTGCTCAATATGAAGTTCTACCAAGGCAGCACATTTTTCAGGAGTTATCCGGTTCTTCTCTTCTCCTTTATAGCCGCTGGCCTCCAGGGCTTCACCAAAAGTATAACCTGGGATATCCTTCGCAACGGATGCCAGCATGGATGCTTTATCAAATTTTCCACAAATAACACCGGAGGACATCATAGCAGGTTCAAAGCGGGCACCTTCCTCATTGGTCCATACTACCACTGTTATTGGGTGCTTATGGGGAATCTTCTCACTTACTATGGTCTCAGCTGCTTCCATGGCAGAGATTACACCAAGAATACCATCATAATTCCCCCCTTGCCTTACTGAGTCCATATGGGAACCTGAATAAATCGCCGGTAAGTCTTCTGTTCCAGGAATAGTGGCATAGATATTTGCCATATCATCTGTCACTACTGCAGCGCCGATTGCTTCCATTCTCCGAACAAATTCTGCTCTTGCCGCCAGGGCTTCTTCCGATAGGGAGAACCTTGTAATTCCTCCTTTTTTTGTATCCCCGAATTTACTGAACGTCTTTATTTTATCTTCCATTCTTACGAAACTGCATGCCATATTAATTTACCTCCATTTTCGTTTATCCTATACAACCTGACTAAACATAAGCTTACCGGCAGTATATACTTAGCCAGTAACATTTACTTAACCGGTGGCATTCACTTACCAGCGGCAGTCACTTACCGGTGGCAGTCACTTAGCTGACGGCAGTCACTTACCAACGGCAGTCACTTACCAACGGCAGTCACTTACCGGTGGCAGTTATTAGCCGGTGGCCTCTGCCAGTTTGCTTATCCTCACTCCCGGGGTAATTGCCTCTGCCGGGCAGACTGCAAGACAAAGATGGCAGCCGACACATTTTCCCGCATTCATAATCGGTTTTCCTGTTGCTTCGTCCTGTCTTAAGGCCTGATGCCCACCGTCATAACAGGATATATAACACCTCCCGCAGCCAATACATTTTTCACGGTTGAACTTGGGATAGCAGATACTCACACGGTTTAATTCCTCTGCGGGTATTATGTTAGGAAGTGCCTTTCCAACAATATCTGAAATACTTTTTAAGCCCTGTGAACTCAGATAAAGCTGCATTCCCTCTATCATATCTTCTATAATGCGGTATCCGTACTGCATAACGGAAGTCGTTACCTGAATATTCTCACAGCCAAGTGCCAGGAATTCTGCCGCATCTCTCCAGGTCTCAATGCCACCCATGCCGCTAACCGGTATATTCTTTAGCTCTTTGCAATTCTTCATGGAATAAATGAACCGAAGAGCTATGGGTTTTACGGCTTTACCGGAATAACCTCCTACGCTGGTTTTCCCCTCCACATCGGGCCCGGAGGAAAAGGTATCGAGGTTTATATTCATAATACTTTTTATGGTATTAATTGCAGCAATGCCATCCGCTCCGGCTTTTACCGCAGCGACAGCCGGTATTTCCATGTTGCCGAGGTTTGGTGTCATCTTTGCAAGAATTGGAAGGTGAGTGCCTTTTCTGACAGCTCTGGTATAAGCTGCAACCAGTTCTGCATTCTGCCCCACATCAGAGCCAAGACCGTCGGCTGCCATGTGAGGACATGAGAAGTTACATTCTATAATATCTGCTCCGGCATCTGTCATGAGTTTTGCCAGATAGGTCCACTCTTCTTCTGTCTGCCCCATAATTGAAGCTATAATAACCTTCTCTGGATAATCTCTCTTTAGCTTCTTAAGGAAAGCAATATTCTCCACCAAGGTATGGTCTGAAATCTGCTCTATATTCTTAAATCCTACAAAGGGTACAGATTCCTTTCGCAGTGCATCAAATCTTGGAGATACTTCTTTTGGTACAAAGGTTCCTATGGTCTTAAAAGCTACTCCTGCCCATCCCATTTCAAAGGCTTTAGCAACCATCTCGTAATTACTGCCTACTACGGATGAGGATAGGAAAAAGGGATTTTCACAGGGTATACCGCAGAAGCTGATGGACAAATCTACCTCTTTCGGATTCGTTTTTTCATAAGAAGCAGTCTCTTCCATAATCTTATCTATTGGCACCGGCCGGTTGATTTTTTTCTTCAAGCAGGCATTCATACATGCTTTTGTGGTACAGTTCTTACAGTCAGCCTCCCCTGACAGTCTGTTTGCCGCTCCCTTGGTGTTCTCAAAACGCAGGGACCGGATAATAGAGTCTACGGGCAGACCATAAGGGCAGGCTTTGGTGCAGGGAGGATTGTTACAAAGAAGACAACCACCCACCTCTTCTGTCATTGCTATTTCTCTATATACCAGATTGCTCATAGGGTATCCCCCTTTCATACTCATATATTATCAAGGTTTAATCTCATCCAAGTTTTTAATTTGATTTTGATTTTGAATTTGATTTTGATTCTAAATTCGGTTTTAATTTAATTTCTTTAGCTTCTTATTTATATCCGCTGAGTGCCGCTTTGCGCTTTACAAATTGACCATATCCCGCCTCTCCGGTAAATTCTCCATTGTCATATACCAGTCTGCCTCTAACATAAGTCTGTACCGGGTATCCGTGAAGCTCCTTCCCTTCCCAGATGGTATGGTCATAATCGGAATGCATATTATTTACGGAGATAGTAAAGTCCTTATCCTTATCATAGATAACAATATCCGCATCCTTTCCCACCGTTAAAGAGCCTTTGGTATCACAACCAAAGATTTTCGCCGGATTTTCTGCACAAAGCTCCACTGCACGGTTAAAGCTGATTTTTCCGCTGTTTGCTGCCGCAAGCATATAAGGATAAAGGTTTTCAATCCCTGCACAGCCGTTGGGAATCTTAGTAAAGTCGTCTTTTCCCCAATCCTTTTCATAACTCTGGAAGGGGCAGTGGTCTGTAGCTACGGTATCTATGGTGCCTTTTCTGATTGCATCCCATAAGGCCTCCTGACTGTCCTTGCCCTTAATGGGAGGGGAGCATACGAAGTTCCTTCCGTCTTCCCTTTTGTATACCTCACTGGTAAATTCCAGATACTGAGGACAAGTCTCAATAAATATCTGATGACCTGCAAGCTTTGCCTCTACTGCTGCTTCAAGACCTTCTTTATCTGCCATATGAACGATGTAAAGGGGAGCATCTACGGATTTTGCCCAGTGAACCGCTCTTTTGTCCGCCTCCGCTTCCACATACTCAGGTCTGCTCAGGTAATGATACCAGGCGGAGGTATTACCCTCCTTCAGAAACTTTTCTATATTCAGGTCGATTACATCGGGATTTTCCGCATGTATATTGGTAATCGCACCAACCTCTTTCGCTTTTAATAAGATTTTTACAAAGGTTCCGTCATCCACCATCATGCCTTCTTTCTTATATACAAAGAAGCATTTAAAACTGGTGACCCCCATATCTACGGAGGCTTGGAATTCATCCAGTAACTCTCCTCCATTTAAATCTGTAACAATACAGTGAAAAGCATAGTCAACGCAAGCCTCCGGGTCGCACATGGCTTTTCTCTCTTCTAAGGTCTCTATAATACCTTTTCCCTTACGCTGCATAGGATAATCAAATACTGTTGTAACACCGCCGCAGGCAGCTGCTCTTGTACCGGACAGATATCCGTCTGCCGATACGGTTCCTCCAAATGGCATAGCCAAATGGGTATGTGCATCAATAGCACCGGGTAATACCAGTTTTCCTGCCGCATCTATAATCTTTACAGCTTCCATGGAAAGATCCGTTCCGATGCAGGCAATTTTACCATCCTTCACTGCAATGTCCGCAATAAAGCTCTCCTTTCCTGTTACAACCGTTCCGTTTTTTATGATCAAATCCATATTCTGTACCTCCTATTGCGATAGATTAATGGGATAGGCAGAAATAAAAGAAATTCCGCCTCTAATTCCGGCATTACCACGCAGACTGTCAGCAATCTGCTGACCTGCCTGCGAAATGCACGGATTAATTCAGAAAAATAAAAGGACAGTGCTGCCGCTGCTATACTGCGACTACCCTGTCACTGAAAAATACCTTATTTATTAACTTTATAAACCAATACAAGACCTGATCTCTGGTAAATCTGCGCGATTTCTGTTAAATCCATTCCACCTGCTTTTGCAGCTATTAAATTGGATACCCAAGTTACACCAAAGTCAACCTGGCCGGTATATACTGCTGTAGTTTCACCAATATCACCACCGCCTGGAACAATGGTCACATTTAAACCGGCATCGGTGTAATAGCCTTTATCCAGTGCTACGTAATATCCCATGAACTGCGCCTGAGGCAGCCATTTTAACTGGATGGAAACATCTTTCTTCTCCGGTGAGAATTTGCCATCGGAAGCTGCTGCTGCAGTAAAGAAGGAAGTATCCCTGATATCGTCAAGAGTGAGGGTCTGCAGTTTATCTGCTGCCGCAGAGTCATCTAACTTAATATACTTCTTAGCAAGGTCAAGGGTCTGCTGCATTGCTGTATCGTCCATGTTACCATAATTGCTAACAGCTTTACCGTTCATATCTGTTTCTACTAACTTTTTAACCTCACCTGCCATATATGCCTGGTGGTCTGCCGATACAGAAGAGCCATACTTATATACGATTTTTGCTGCTTCCTCCGGATTGGCACAGGCATCTGCCCAGCCTTTCATGGAGGCATAGATAAATGCCTTTACTGTTTCAGGATTTTCCTTTGCAAATTTGCTGGTAGTGAAGATATTATCTTCCAGCATTGCCACGCCTTCATCATTCATATCGATGTATTTTACACCATCTCCGTAGCCATACCCGCCATCGTAAGAATTCTTAACCAATCCCAATTCGTTATAAGTCATGGCGGATGCTAGGAGAATAGAATCATCATCAAAACCGTCCATATCAAATGCCTGACTTAAATAAGTGGTCGGCTGGTTATATTTTGTTAAGAGTGCCTGAATCTCGTATTCATTGCCAATTCCCCAGTTACCGACTTTCCCCTTGCTTGCCGCATCGGTGACAATACTTTCAATGGATGCATCTGCAGAATAGTATGGACCTGCTGCTTCTGTAGCTGCAGGTGTATCGGTAGCTGCAGGCGTATCCGTTGCTGCTTCAGTTGCCGCCGGTGTTTCTGCGGCAGTATTTCCAGATGCATTTTCTGCCTTTTTACCACATCCGGCAAGTGCAGTGATTACCAGTACGCTAATAAGAAATAAGGCACTGAGCTTTCTTGTTATAATTTTCTTCATAATTAAGCCTCCTTTTAATGAAATCAACGGTTGTTTATTATAAAAAGCAATTAGCTTTTATAATCTTTGGCATTACCGGGTTATAGACGACGTCCCTTTAATAGTATTCCCTCCGTAATTAACAATAGGACATACATAGCAATTCCTATTACGCAGGCTACAAGAATATAGGCCCAGGCTGTTGCATACTGTGCCAGCACAATATTTTCACGTATCTGGCGTCCGACTCCGATTACATACTCAGCAAAATACTCACTGACCAATGCACTGATTACACAAGCGGGTACACTGACTCGTAATGCAGTAAATACATAGGGAATACTGTTTGGAATCCGCAGCTTAAAGAACACAGTGGCTTTTCCTGCCGCATAGGACCTCATCAAGTCCAGGGAGAAGGGTTTTAATTCTGTAAAACCACGGTAGGCATTGATGCTCATGGATACTGTACAGGTAACCATAACCACCAGCATCTTGGCAAACATGCTCCGGATATTTGGGTCCTTGCTAAAATCTTTTGTCAGGTTGTTTAGTATAGGAGCAATCGCAATAATTGGTATTGCATTGAAGGCGGAAGCTATGGTAAGCCCTCCGGCACCCCACTTGGGAAACACAGTTGCTACAATAGCGAGCAGATACCCAAAGAATGAACCTAATACCAGACCTCCCAGCGCTACGATGACAGTTGCTCTTACATTGACCATAATTCCGCTCCAGTTATCCTTTATGATTCCGAATATCCTTTTAGGGAGAGGAAGAGTAAAAGTATCTGCTCCTACGATTTTATGAAGAAGCTGTGTTTGCCATAAAACAGCTATAAATACACCAAACAAAACGGGATAGACAATGGTGGTGATGTTCTGCCGGTTCAACTTATTACGCAGCTTTTTCATCTGCAATCACCTCCATCTTTACCTTCGGCCCCTTACGCTTATAGGGTGAAAGTACTTTCTCAATAACCGTCATAAGATAGAAACTAAGTATTCCGATGATGGCACTAAAGAAAACGATCTGCCAGAATACATAGATAGACATGGCATGTTTTAAGGATTGGGACAACATGGTTCCAAGTCCTCCGCCTCCCTGCAAGGTATCTACTAAGATAGATGCCGTAATTGCCATAGGTGCGGATATCTTGAGTCCTGTAAAGAAGTAAGGCATACAGGAGGGTATTAAAAGCTTACTGTATATCTGGTATTTGGTAGCCGCAATGGAATACATCAGTTCATGCTTTTCCTTTTCCACCGCTTTAAACCCTGCAAGGGTATTGGTAGCAACAGGATAAAAGGTCAGTATAGCTGCTATAACAATACGGCTTTTGTTAATATCCTTGGTAATTGCCAGTACAATTGGTGCCATTCCAAGAATAGGAATCATCTGGATTATCATCAGGTAGGGAAACACTGTCTTTTCAACCGCCTGGAACAGATTCATGAAAAGTGCCAGAAGAAAGCCAATGGCAATACCAATCAGAAAACCGATTCCTGCCCGCAGAAGTGTTATTCCTGCGTTACTAAGCACTAGCTCCAGTGCCGTTTGGGTACTGTTGACTTTTTTTGTACTGAATACCGATTCCAAAATCTGATACAAGTGAGGCAGCACATTTTCCGGTGTACGTTTTGTCTGTGCTATGGCAGACGCACCGATTTCCCATATAATGATTAATCCTAGAACCCACACTAGCGTTACCAGCTTTTTTGAATTAAGAATCTTATTTCTCAGGCTCATATAATCCTCCTTCCTCATAACAGGTAACTTCTATTGTTCCTACAGGCTCTCAAAACTGTTTCGAACCTTAACCACCAGTTCATTGAATTTCTGTGTGTTCTTAAGCTCCAAGCTTCTTGGCCTGTCAAGGTCAATATCTACTATGGCTGATACCCTTCCAGGATGCGGTGACAACACTACCACTCTGTCAGATAGAAAGACTGCTTCCTGAATGTTATGGGTTACAAATAGAATTGTCTTATTGGTTTTCTTCCAGATACGAAGCAGGTCTTCATGGAGCTTTTCCTTCGTAAATTCATCCAATGCCGAAAATGGTTCATCCATTAAAAGAATCTCCGGTTTAATAGCCAAGGCTCTGGCAATACCAACTCTTTGCTGCATTCCGCCGCTTAGTTGATGAGGGTATTTCTTCCCAAACTCCATAAGCCCTACCAGCTCTAACATCTTAGTGACTCTTGCGGTTCTTTCTTTCTTCGGTATTCCCATCATCTCCATAGGCATACAGACGTTACGCCGGACGGTTCTCCAATCATATAGAACAGGATTTTGAAATACAATCCCGTATTTCTTCTGAAGTCTGATTTCTCTTGGTGACTGGCCCCTTACGGATATGCTTCCTGAAGTAGGCTGCTGAAGATCAGCAATTGTGCGAAGTAATGTAGTCTTGCCGCATCCGGAAGGCCCCAGCAGTGAAATAAATTCTCCCTGCCTGATGTCCAGGTTAATATTCTGCAAAGCAGTAATGGGAAGGCCTCCTTCCTTATCCGGAAAACTGATACATAAATCCTCTATCTTTATCTCAACATCAAAGCTGCTCTCAGCCGATGCTTCTTCCATATCACTTTTAAGTACCATTGCATCCATAAAACACCTATCCTTTCTTGAACCTGCGCTTTATTCGCTCGCAGATACAAATTTACAATTTAACAGCTTAATTTTCTCACTTCCCAATATAATGACGAATAGATTTCTTTCCTTTTAACACATACTTCATATCTTTATCACAAAAAAAATAGCGTAGGGGTCATTCCCCTTTACGCCATCGTAATTTGTATTCTCTATAATGTTTTATTCCCAAAGTTTTTTATAGATTTTTAAAACATCTGCCTTCGATACTTCCTTGATAGTATTAGCCGGACTGCCACTTGCCAGGGCATCCTCTGACATCTTCTCAGTGGCATTCTCAAATTCCTGTCTGTTTATTCCGTATTCCTCCAAGGTCGGGATATTGCAGTGTCTGCATAACTTTTCAAGTTCCGCAATAAAACTCCATGCTGCTGTTTTATCATCGTCTTCTTCCGTTGCTGCTCCAATTATTCTGCCTAAGGTTCCAAATCTTTCATAACAGCCATCCAAAGCAAAAGTAAGGCATTCCTTGATTAGCATCGCATTGGATATGCCATGGGGAACATGGAACAAAGCTCCGATTGGCCGGCTCATACCATGGACTAAGGTTACAGACGCATTATTGATACTCACTCCTGCTTCAAAAGCTGCAAGCTGCATTTCCTCTCTTGCCTTCTCATCACTTCCATTACTATAAGCGGTGGGAAGATACCGAAAGATTCTCTTTACAGCTGATAATGCATAAGCCTCAGTCAATGGAGTGCTTTTTCTTGAAGTATAAGCTTCTACAGCATGAGTTAATGCATCCATGCCGGTAGCTGCTGTAATACCCGGAGGAGAGGTCAATGTAAATGAGGGATCAATTATTGCAAGCTCCGGTAACAGGGAATTTCCTTTCAAGAGCATCTTGATTTCCTTAACAGAATCAGTTACTACCGTGAACTTCGTGGCTTCCGACCCGGTACCTGCAGTTGTGGGTATTAATACCATGGGTGGAAATTTACCGCTGATTTCTTTTCCAAGATAATCAGATATTTTACCTTCCAATACAGTCATAGCTGCAATGGCCTTCCCACTGTCTAAAGGACTCCCTCCGCCGATAGCAATCAGAAAATCACATCCGGTCTGCTTATATGCCTTTACTCCTGCTTCAACCATGAAATCCGTCGGCTCTCCGGTAATATCATTGAACACAACATATTCAATTCCCCAGTTTTCAAGATAACCTGTAAGTGTGGCGACGATTCCGGCTTTGGTAACAATTCTGCCTGTTACTACAAAGGCTTTTTTACCAAGCCTTTTCACGGCATCCTCACTTGCTTCCAAGGCATTCTTCCCTATAAAAATACTTCGCGGTAATGTAAATTGATATGCCATATGACCTCCATTCTGCCGCAGCTGCTTAAATCATTACTACTTACTAGTTCACACTTTCCTGAATATACAAAAGAATAAGCAGCGGCGGAATCTTCCTAAGATAGCTCCGTCGCTGCTTTAAATAGTAGTTTTAATGTCCCTTAAAATAACATAGACGAATTATATAACATGGACAAGTTATAAATCAATTGATATCTGACCAATATTACATGTTCAATTGCACAGTCGGCTTTATAGAAACTCTTCATCAACACCGGTGAGTACTTCATCAAGCTTCGCTAGTTCTTCCAGAAGCTGCTCTTCTGTGATTATTAAAGGCGGTGCCACAAGAATCATATTCTCATGTGTATATGTCATAAATCTTTTTTCTTTTAGTTTACCAAGGATTTTACCCATGATACCTTCCGAATCCTTTCCATAAGGCACAAGGGGTTCTTTCGTTTTCTTATCCTTTACCAGTTCTACCGCGGAGAAAAGTCCAATGTAGCGAACATCTCCCACGCAAGAATGATTTTCCTTTATCTTTTCCAGGGCTTCCCCCAGAACTTTGGCGACCTTGCTAACATGATCCAGGATATTAACCTCTTCATAATAATTTACACAGGCAACTCCAGCTGCACAGGCAAGTGGATGTCCGCTGTAAGTTAAGCCGCAGGATAGCAGATTATCCTCGAAATACTCTGCAATTTTCTTACTTACGACCACACCGCCAAGAGGTACATAGCCGCAGGTGACACCTTTTGCGAAGGTAACTATATCAGGCTTTATATCAAAATTCTCGAAGGCAAACATCTTACCGGTTCTGCCCCAGCCAGCCATTACTTCATCACAAATCAATAAGATCCCGAATTCATCGCAAAGTGCTCTTAACCCCGGCAGGTAACCTTTCGGCGGGATCAGTATACCATTGGAGCCGGTTATCGTTTCAACTACAATGGCTGCAATACTGCCCGGTCCTTCATAGAGAATCTGCTCTCGTAGTTTTGCAATATAATACTTCGTAGCTGCTTCCTCTGACTCAAAGTCAATGGCTTCTCTATAAAGATAAGGATCGAAGAACTTTATAAAACCCGGAATCCCCGGTTCCAGGGGATACCTTCTCGGTTCACCGGTCAGATTGCCCGCTCCAAAGGAGGAACCATGGTAACTGCGGTATCTGCTGAAGACCTTGAATCTACCGGTAAACATCCGCGCCATCTTAATGGCATTCTCATTAGCTTCAGCACCGGCATTGGTAAAGAATACTTTACCCATATTATCCGGCATTAACTCTATAATCTTCTTGGCCAGCTGTGCTCTTGCTTCCACGGCATAGGAAGGAGCCGCATAACAAAACTTATCAACCTGCTCTTTAATTGCTTCATTAATTGCTTTATTACCAAAACCGACATTCATGTTTACCAACTGTGCGGACATATCTGTATAACGATTTCCATCGTAGTCCCAAAAGTATATTCCTTCTCCTTTTTCCACCGGAATAGGATTAAGTCCTTTTTGTTTGCTCCAGGATTGCAGATTATACTCCTTTTGCATGCTTCTCACTTCTTCACCCGTCATAGCATCATCCTCCTTATAAAAAAAGGGAGCCGCTCTGATGAACGGCTCCGTCGCAGTATCTTTTATGTAGTCTCATTATAAACATACATAAATTGATATTCAAGAAGTAGGTGACCATACTTTCTTGTGCGCTTGCACATATGACTGCAGGTTATATTTTGATGGGTGGCAAAAGGCTAGTTTTTTTAAGTGGGACGGCAATTAGTACAATGCAGAAAGACTCATGCGCTGGTTCCAAGGCGCATTCGTTCTTTCTGCATTGTACTAATTGCCTGAAACACACTGAAATAGGGCTTTTGATACTCATATTATGGATACGCCCGATAAAATGGTATCAATTTTAAATCGTCTTGGCAAAATAGGCGATATGTCTTTTTTAATTGCAGATAAGAAATATGAAAATAAGGATTTTCGATAATCCACCATTTTTAAAGGAATATAAAATTTGGAAACATTCATGTTCTGTCCACTTTTGAAGATTTAAAATGCCCCTTTTGCCAGGTTAATCATAATATATGAGCATTAAATCTCTACTTCAATATGTATACATGCAATTTCTCCAAAGCAGAAAGAACGAATGAACCTTGGACACCAGCAAAGGCGCTTAAAATAAGCACATGAGTTTTTCTGCTTTGGTCAAATTTGCCGTCCCATCTAGAAAGACTGACTTTTCTCCCCCTATTCATATTATGATTTGAGCATTAAAAGCCCTGTTTAATATGTATACAGGCATTTTACCCAAAGCAGAAAGAACGAATGCGCCTTGGCACCAGCGCATGAGTCTTTCTGCTTTGGGTAAATTGCCGTCCTACCTAGAAAGACTGACTTTTCTACGCACATTTCATATTATGTCCTGTATCATAAAGCCAATACTAAAGCGCACCTTCTCCTCCAGATTCAATATGTTGTACCCAGTAATTTTCTCGATTTTCTTTATCTGGTTGTTGACGGTGTTGCGATGGATGAACTGTTCTTCGGATACCAGTCTTGGACTGCCGTTATTCTCCAGATATGCATGCAGAAAACCCATTAAATCACTTCCGTTTTCCATATCATACTGTTCAAGCTTGCCAAAGACTTCCTGATAAAAATTCCTTAGTATCTTCTTATCTTTTACTGCCAGAAGTACCTTGTAGATATCCAGCTCATCATAATAAGCAGTTCTTACTTTACGCTTTTGTGCCATTTCATTAGACGAAACAGCATTTTCAAAGTTAATATCCTGGTTCAAAAATCCCTGCATGATGGAGCTTACTCCAATGTTTACAGTGAATTTATCCGTCTTTTTTCGTATAAGACTTACCAAATCATCCACAAACTTACGGACATTATACATATCACTTTCTGATAAGACTACTATAAGATTGGACTGATAGGTAAAGGAGATGAACATCCGCTGGCTGGTTCTGGCTATCTGTTCCACAAAAAGTTTCAATTTCTCCATATTCTCGGTGCTATAGTTCACGTCTTCATTATTAAGAGAAATATTTACAAAACACAAGTGACAATCACGCTTGTAACCATTACGTTCCATGTGCTGTATCTGTGTCTCCGGATCTCCCACTTTGAAAATAATATCTTTTAGTGTAGAGGCTACACTGGCTTCTACACTTTCATTATGCATAATGCGGGTACAAAAATCCCTTGTTACATCTACCAGTCTTATCTTCCAGGGAATAGTAAAAAGAGGCATGTCAACTTCATTGCAAAAGTCAACTACCTCCTTTGGTACACTTTTTATATACGGCCCAAGATTTATTACAAAGGCGCTTGTATCACTCTTATAAAGCTCCTTGGTAAAATTTAAGAGCCATTCATTATTATGGCACATATATCCTGCAATAAATATCAGCTCATGGCCATGTAAAAAGGAGGAAACCTCCTGGTCTTCTACAATATGCACCCACTCTACCAAATTACCTAAGCCCTTATGTCCTGCAAGAAGCTGCATCTGATAAAGTGATGCACAATTCCGGTAAAGCTTACTAACTGCAATCGCCATCTTACTCCTCCTTGCTGCCGTTCTGCTGACTGCCGGATTTCTACTTTCAAACAGTCTGAAAGACAACGCAAATTAAAAAGACCAATTTTTATTTGGAAATTATAACATACTACGTGGCAAAATGTAAATGCCAATATCTAACACCTCTTAAACTCAGTTATAGCGCAGTTTTTATTTAATATGAAAGACTTTCCTGTACAAAGCTTGTTACTAATTTACATTGTGTTAAGCCTCTTCGTAATGTATGATATAAATAGCATGAAAGCCTTAATATACAGCCTTACTAAAGATAAACCTTCTTGGAGGAATAACTGAAATGTACGGATCAATTTACGGATCAATCTATTTTATTGGCTTACTTATTTCATTTATACTTTTGTTTTTACTTTATAGAGTGAAAGCAGTCAAACTTGCGAAGTATCTGTTTATTGGAGATCTTATACTTTCTTTTTGGATTGCTATGGAGACTCTAAGTTATTTTATTATGTCTGCTGACCTTGCTCTTCTTTTTCAGAAGTACAAACTTATCAGTGCAATTTTTATACCACCGATCTGCATGGCATTTGCAGTTGAATATCACAATGCGAAGTATAAATCCCTCCTCTTCAAATTAGCCTTTTTTATTATACCGGTATGTTCCCTCCTGTCGTTATTAACAAACAGATTCCCGTATAAATTTATATCAAACCCCAAAATTGAGTATATAGATCATATTCCATCCTATACATATCATGTAAATGCCGGTTTTCGTATTCATACTTATTATTCCTATATTGTTATCCTCCTTGTATGTATTATGTTTTTGATTCGAACAATTCATTCCCCGCAGATGTATAAGCGTCAGAATCTGTTTATATGTATTGGTTCTTTCCTGGGCTTTCTTATGAACTTTCTGGTTTTAAGCCTAACTTTCGGTTCAACCTTTATTGATTTAACCTCATTATGTATACTTTTCACCATTATTGTGATGTATTGGGGAATCTTTCGGTTTCCCAGGACAGCTTTGGTTCCGAAAGCGAAAAATTTATTTTTGGAAAATATCAGTGATGTTACCATTATATTAGACGCAAATGATACGATAATTGACATGAATCCTGCTGCAATTGATTTTGTCTTAAACAATAATAATTTATCAACCCTTTCGTATTCCGTAGCAAGTACGAACTTTACCGGGCTGAAGCTCCAGGAACTATATAAGTTATTTCCTGCACTTCTACCACTTAACACCGTCAGCGAGAATGCCAGCAGCATAACTTTTCATTTTAAAGATAAAACCTTATACTATAACGCCGAGCAAACACCGATCCTGGATAAAGACCAATTTCTGATTGGGAAATTGATAATATTACACAACATAACAGAAATACAAAAGTATATTAATAATCTAAAAGTCCTTAATAATGATCTTATCTTATCCGACCGAATTATTGACTCTGCATTAGAGGGTGTACTAATTACGGATACCAATGGTGTCATTGTAAAGACAAATAAATCCTTTCAAAAAATGTCCGGTTATACAGATCAGGAGCTCTTAGGTAAAAATCCCCGGATATTCAAATCCGGCAAGCATGATTTATTATTTTATAAAAACATGTGGGATAGTTTGATTGCCAACGGCTATTGGAACGGCGAAGTCTGGAACCGAAGCAAAAACGGAAACGTGTATCCGGAATGGAAATCAGTAACCGCTTTACATAATTCTGACGGATCCGTGCAGAATTATATATCGATCTCGACAGATATCAGTCAGTTAAAAGAAACAGAAGAAGCTCTGCACAATCTGGCATACTATGATGAACTTACCGGGTTAGCCAATAAAAATTACTTCTATGAAAAACTCCGTGAACGTATTGAGATTCCTGACAAACAGACAGGTTTTGCATTATTGCTTATGGATTTGGACGGATTTAAGTTAATCAATGATTCACTGGGCCATACGGCAGGAGATGTTCTGTTAAAAGAGGTTTCCATGAGACTTCAGCTTAACCTTGGTAATAACTGCTCTGTTTACCGGTTCGGCGGTGATGAATTTGTTATATTAATTGAGACAATTAGTGATTCGATTGACGCTGTAAAAGTAGCACAAAGTTTTATTGAAATGATGGAAACTCCTTTTCTTATACTGGAACGGCAGATTATTCTGGGTATAAGCATTGGAATCACGATAGCTCATAAAAATAGCTATAATATAGATGAACTTGTAAGAAGAGCCGATGCTGCCATGTATGCAGCAAAGGAAGCCGGCAAAAACCGATATGCTTTCTTTTCAGAGGAAATAGATAAAAAAAATCACGATACACTTGATATGCAAACACAATTAAAGTCAGCTCTTGACAAGAAAGAGTTCCGTTTATACCTACAGCCTCAGGTTAGTTCTCAGGACGGCAAATATGTTATTACCGGCGCGGAGGCTTTAATACGTTGGAGAACACTGGATGGAAAAATCTATACTCCTGATAAGTTTATACCAGTATCCGAAAGTAATGGTATGATTATCCCCATAGGTAATTGGATTGTAGATGAAATCTTTCGAATCGATAAACTGTTAAAAGAACAGGATATTGATATTAAATTGTCTATCAATGTCTCATCTAAGCAATTAGAAGATAACAGTCTACTCTATAAAATAAAAGATATGTATCAGAATAATGCTTTACAACGCATTAATCTTGTAATTGAGATAACAGAAAGCATTCTTCTGCAGGATATTGATAAGGCAATCGAAGTACTAAATGAGATCAAAAGTATGGGTATAGGAATTTCCCTGGATGATTTCGGAACAGGCTTTTCCTCCCTCAGTTATCTAACACGCTTACCTCTTGACTATATCAAAATAGATAAATCCTTCATCGATGACTTTGCAAAGCCGAATACTACTAATTTGACTGCAAATATCATAGCCATTGCCAAAACTTTGAATCTTAAAACAGTTGCAGAAGGGGTAGAAACCTTAGAACAGGTAAATAAATTAATAGAAGAGAAATGTGATCAGTTACAAGGTTATTATTTTAATAGGCCTCTTGATATTCCTGACTTTATTGAATATGCGAATAGTATGAAACAATAAAAATCCGCAGCATTGACAAAAGATACCCCCTTTGCTGGTTTTATCCAGTAAAGGAGGGACATATCAAATTCTAACGAATGGAGGTGGGTTCAAAAGGGTTGTGGGGTATTTTTACAAAGCTAATAAACAATGATAGTAACAACTTTACCGGATAATTATTGGACTTTACTAATGGTTGGCAAATTGGAGTTTGTCATTATGCTATATATGACATATCGCTTAATCTCTTTATAAAGCGTTTTCCTTCATTATTTTGGAACATATAGCTCACTCCGCCTGCTAAACCAAATAATTCAAACTGATTAAGTGTTTCAACTCCTAATCCAAGCCACATCGCATTAAAAACACTCAATAAATCTCCATGTGATACAATAATAATGTTTTCATCTTTGCTTGAAATTATATGCCCAAAAAGTGGAAGTAATCTATTCCACTCATCTCTACGACTTTCTGCATCTGAAAACATTCTATCATCAATCGTTTTTTCTTGACATTCAATGTTATCTTTAAGCCATTGTACAGATTTCCCTACACACTTTCCGAGATTACGTTCCCTTAATGCCATCTCAAAAGACGGGACAACATCTAAATGTTTTCCCACAATTTCGGCTGTTTGCTTTGCTCTTGCCAAGTCAGAAGAATACATAGCAATGTTTCTTCCTTGTAATTCTATAGAAATCTTCTTACCAATGTTCTCTGCTTGCTGTTTACCCAATTCAGATAAATCCCAATCTGTCCAAGAGCCAATCATACCGTTAGTATGATGAATTGATTGAGTGTGTTGAATTGTAATAATTGTTTTCATATAAACCTCCCCATAAAATATGATACAAATTCAAATTTGACTATAACTACTACTTTACACAATTTATTTCATAATATAATTGGAAACGCATTACTCTTCTTATTTATTTTTATCATAATTGATAAAGTATGTCTTTTTAATATATCACTTAATGGGTAATTTTACAAATTGAATCCTTTTTAAACAAAGAACAAATGACGATAGCCACAAACTAATTGTATTTATCTACTTTTTGTAATATTCTCCGTCATTATTTCATTGACTTTTACATTGAGAATCTTATTATTATTTTCAATTCCTTTTAATAATAGCGCCTACTGCCCGCCGTCTGTTGCTAATACTTTTTACATGTTATAAGCCACGATAATACATGTCTGTAATACTTTAAACATAACTTTTATACTGATTCTTTTCACATTTTCACCTCCTGTTCAATTGAATAATGTATAAGTTAATTTAAATTCTATACAAAGAATAATTTATAGAACCGAAATAGAACCAGTGCGATTTAATTATAAAAACTAAACGCTCTGGTTCTATTATCTTTATTACTTATTTTACATAAAAGAAAAGCCGCAGTCCCTCAAAAATCAAGGGATTGCGGCTTTTAATATTTTATTAATATTGATTAAGCAATGATAGTAGCAACTTTACCGGAACCTACTGTACGTCCACCTTCACGGATAGCGAAGCCTAAACCTTGCTCCATAGCGATAGGATGGATTAATTCGATAGTCATTTCGATATTATCGCCAGGCATACACATTTCTACACCTTCAGGAAGGTTGCAAACGCCTGTAACGTCTGTTGTTCTGAAATAGAACTGAGGTCTGTAGTTGTTGAAGAAAGGAGTATGACGTCCACCTTCATCTTTTGTTAATACGTAAACCTGAGCTGTGAATTTCTTGTGGCATTTGATTGAGCCGGGTTTGCAAAGAACCTGTCCTCTTTCGATTTCGTTTCTCTGAACACCACGAAGAAGTGCACCGATATTATCACCAGCCTGAGCCTCATCAAGAAGTTTTCTGAACATTTCGATACCAGTAACAACAACTTTACGTGTTTCTTCTTTGATACCAACGATTTCAACTTCTTCAGATACATGAAGAACACCACGCTCAACACGTCCTGTAGCAACAGTACCACGTCCTGTAATAGAGAAAACATCTTCAACAGGCATTAAGAAAGGCTTGTCTGTTTCTCTCTGAGGATCGGGAATCCAGCTGTCAACTGCGTCAAATAATTCAATAATCTTATCGCCCCAAGGACCTGCAGGATCTTCAAGAGCTTTTAAAGCAGAACCCTGAATAATAGGGGTGTCATCGCCAGGGAATTCATACTCGCTTAATAATTCTCTGATTTCCATCTCTACTAATTCAAGTAATTCAGGATCATCAACCATATCACACTTGTTCATGAATACTACGATGTAAGGAACACCTACCTGACGGGATAAAAGAATGTGCTCTTTTGTCTGAGCCATAACACCATCAGTAGCAGCAACTACAAGAATAGCACCATCCATCTGAGCAGCACCAGTGATCATGTTCTTTACATAATCGGCATGTCCAGGGCAGTCAACGTGAGCATAGTGTCTTGCTTTTGACTCATACTCAACGTGAGCTGTAGAGATTGTGATACCTCTTTCTCTTTCTTCGGGAGCTTTATCGATCTGATCAAATGCTACTGCCTGACCAGTACCTAATCTCTCGTGAAGAGTCTTTGTGATAGCAGCTGTTAAAGTAGTCTTACCATGGTCAACATGTCCGATGGTACCAATATTACAATGGGGTTTGTTTCTTTCAAACTTAGCTTTAGCCATTTTTTTAACGTCCTCCTTTAAATAAATGCATCTTTGTGCACATACTTTAATTGCCGGCAGGTAAGGCAGAAGCCTACCTGCGGACATTTGATTTTTAGCTTATATGCTTTATTATATTTCAGATTAGAAATATTTTCAAGCATTATTAACGATTCCACTTATATTTGTGGACTAGTTCTTACTCTTTGCTGCAAGTACCTTTTCCTGTACGTTCTTAGGAACGGGATCGTAGTTGGAGAAGAACATGGAATAAGCACCACGGCCCTGTGTTCTGGAACGA
The DNA here is from genome assembly GCF_014218355.1 of Anaerocolumna chitinilytica. Classification (NCBI taxonomy): domain Bacteria; kingdom Bacillati; phylum Bacillota; class Clostridia; order Lachnospirales; family Lachnospiraceae; genus Anaerocolumna; species Anaerocolumna chitinilytica. Next base: position 402,906 of record NZ_AP023368.1, on the reverse strand, counting down.
AGGGAAGTGGAATATCCAAACATTTCTGAGAGGGGAACAAAACCTCTGATAAGCTTTGTACCATTGATATCTTCAGAGCCTTCGATACGTCCGCGGCGTGAGCTGATATCTCCGATAACATCACCCATATATTCCTCGGGAACTGTTACTTCTACTCTCATGATAGGCTCTAATAAAACAGCGCCTGCTTTTTGCATCGCATCTTTAAATGCCATGGAACCGGCAATCTTAAATGCCATTTCGTTGGAGTCAACTTCATGGTAGGAACCATCGTATACAGTAGCTTTAATACCAAGTACGGGATATCCGCCAAGGATTCCGGCTTTGGAAGCTTCTTCGATACCGGCACCTACTGCAGGGATGTATTCCTTCGGAATAGCTCCACCTACAACGCTTGATACGAATTCAAAAGTCTTTTCTGCATTAGCATCCATAGGCTCAAAGCGAACTTTACAGTGACCGTACTGTCCACGTCCACCGGACTGCTTAGCATATTTAGAGTCAACTTCAACAGATTTTGTAAAGGTTTCTTTGTAAGCAACCTGAGGAGCACCTACATTAGCCTCTACCTTAAATTCACGCAGAAGTCTGTCTACGATAATTTCAAGATGGAGCTCACCCATACCGGCAATAATTGTCTGTCCGGTTTCTTCATTGGTGTAAGTTCTGAAGGTAGGATCTTCTTCTGCTAATTTCGCTAAAGATTCACCCATCTTATCCTGACCTGCTTTTGTCTTAGGCTCGATAGAAACCTCGATAACAGGTTCAGGGAATTCCATGGATTCAAGAATTACAGGGAATTTTTCATCACAGATAGTGTCACCTGTTGTGGTGCTCTTTAAACCAACTGCTGCTGCAATATCTCCTGAATATACTTTCTCCAGGTCTTCTCTCTTGTTAGCATGCATCTGTAAGATACGGCCAACACGTTCTTTCTTGTTCTTTGTTGAGTTAAGAACGTAGGAACCGGAATTTAATGTACCGGAGTAAACACGGAAGAATGCAAGCTTACCTACGAAAGGATCGGCCATAATCTTAAATGCAAGAGCTGCAAAAGGCTCTTCATCAGAAGATTTTCTGTGTACTTCGTTACCGTCTTCATCCACACCTTTGATATCAGGGATATCGGTAGGAGCAGGAAGGTATTCGATAACGGCATCCAGTAACTTCTGAACACCTTTATTTCTGTATGCGGAACCGCAAGTTACAGGAATAATGGTAGTTGCAATGGTTGCATTTCTAAGAGCTTTCTTTAATTCAACGGTTGAAGGTTCTTCACCTTCTAAGAACTTCTCAAGCAACTCATCATCAGTCTCGCAAATGGATTCGATCATAGCTGCTCTGTAAGTTTCTGCCTGCTCAAGTAAATCTGCAGGTATTTCAGTGATGCTGATATCATCACCTTTATCATCATTATAGAAATAAGCTTTCATTTCAAATAAGTCGATAATACCTTTAAACTCATCCTCTTTACCAATAGGTAACTGGATAGCTACAGGATTCTTACCAAGTCTTGATTTGATCATGCTGATTACATTGTAGAAGTCAGCACCGGAGATGTCCATCTTATTAACGAAAGCCATTCTGGGTACGTGATACTTGTCAGCCTGACGCCATACAGTTTCAGACTGAGGCTCAACACCGCCTTTAGCGCAAAATACGCCAACGGCACTATCGAGTACGCGTAAGGAACGCTCAACTTCTACTGTAAAGTCAACGTGTCCCGGTGTATCAATGATATTGATACGATGGGCAAGGGCTCCAGGTAAGGGCTGATGCTCAAGTTCCTGTGTCCAATGACAGGTTGTAGCAGCAGAAGTAATTGTGATACCTCTTTCCTGTTCCTGCTCCATCCAGTCCATGGTAGCAGTTCCTTCATGAGTATCACCGATTTTATAATTAACTCCGGTATAATATAAGATACGCTCTGTAAGTGTAGTCTTACCGGCATCAATATGTGCCATGATACCGATGTTTCTGGTTCTTTCTAACGGGTATTCTCTTCCAGCCAAGGAAATTCCTCCTTATCTTTATAGTCATCTGTGATGAAATCACCACAGTCTATTTATTTTGCAGTCGGCCGTATCAGCTGATGCTTTACAGCCAATCTGCTCTATAGCTACATAAGTCTTGTAATGAAACAAGACCTACTCATAAAATTACCAGCGATAATGTGCAAATGCCTTATTAGCGTCAGCCATCTTATGCATATCTTCTTTCTTCTTAACAGCAGAACCTGTGTTATTAGAAGCATCTAAAATCTCATTAGCTAACTTCTCTTCCATGGTCTTCTCTCCTCTTTTACGTGAGTAGAGTGTTAACCAACGAAGCGCTAAAGCCTGTCTTCTGTCAGGTCTTACTTCGATTGGTACCTGATAGGTAGCACCACCGATACGTCTTGCTTTTACTTCAAGAACCGGCATGATGTTATTCATAGCATCTTCGAAAACTTCAGTAGCTTCTTTACCTGTCTTCTCAGCTACTCTTTCAAAGGCTCCGTACACAATCTTCTGTGCAGTTCCTCTCTTACCATCTAACATAATGTTATTGATAAGCTTGGTTACAGTCTTACTCTTGTAAATAGGATCTGCCAATACATCTCTTTTCTGTATATGTCCTTTACGTGGCACGTTTCTTCCCTCCTTAATAATCCTTATTGCCCGAAGAAAAATCTATTCCGGACTGACAAAACAGGATTTTCCCGAATTGTCTTTTATAAGTTCCCTTAAATCATCGGTACTCACATTCCCCGGTTAACCGGGCAGCATAAGAAATCTCTTATACCATTTTGTGTTCGCGCACAGTTTAACTTATCTTTCAAATCTATTCCGTTGATGAAACAAAATGTTTTTTCCTCTGCGGTGATAAAACGCGGCTCCCTTATTTTATCCCAATCTGAAATAAAAATTAATCCGGCACTTAATGATTAGCGAAAAACTTAATTATTTACCTGCTTTAGGTCTCTTAGCTCCATACTTGGAACGAGCCTGTCTTCTCTTAGCAACACCTGCTGTATCAAGTGTACCTCTGACGATGTGGTAACGAGTACCGGGTAAATCCTTAACCCTTCCACCTCTGATCAGAACAACACTATGCTCCTGAAGGTTGTGGCCTTCTCCGGGGATATAGCTAGTTACTTCGATTCCGTTAGAAAGACGAACTCTGGCGATTTTTCTAAGAGCTGAGTTAGGCTTCTTAGGAGTTGCTGTTCTAACTGCTGTACAAACACCTCTCTTCTGGGGTGAGGACACATCAGTAGATCTCTTATTTAAGGAGTTAAATCCTTTTTGAAGAGCAGGAGAAGTTGATTTCTTCTCAACCGTCTTTCTACCTTTTCTAACTAATTGATTAAATGTAGGCATTAATTTTCACCTCCTGGTTTTTGTTTGAAATGAATAAATTTCCTGAATTTATTCCGTGAGCCGCTTTACATTTTACTTAAAATAAACATAAATACTGACGCAATATAAAATCGCGCTTTTAGATTATACTTTAAATAATCCATGGTGTCAAGGGTTTTCCTTTAAATTTAGCGGTAAGTACCTATATGATGAATGAAATAAAGTTTTAACACCCATTCAAAGGATTGCTTGTCCGAGGGATTTTATTCAAAAAAATGTTCCCATAATAAAGCTTTGGGAACATCTACCGATAATTATATTTGTTGTTTATTCCACAATTCCTTTATCTCGTCAGGCTCCTAAAATTCTAACAGCTCATCGGGTAGAATTCCCTATCTGTGCCTGTTTTATTTCGCATCTTTCTTAAAAAGAAGGACAAAGATTTTAATCACAAAATAATACGTCAAAATAATTCCTGCTAATGTAATTAACATTATTATCGGCTCAAAGCAATACTTCGCAAAATTATCTAAATCAATAAAATAATTCTCAAATATAACATCAACATTTTTCTGAATCAATTCAATATTTACTATGACCAGTAATAAAGAGATTGCTAATCCAAGTATGTGTTTTTTTAACAAGTTTATATTCATGATATTACTCAATATTACTCACTCCTTCTCTTACTAAGATACAGGAGACGCTGTTGCTATTGCCCTGTAATACAGCAGCCCTGTATTTTTACTTAATATGGTAATTCTTTATTAGCATAGTTTACCATATTTAGAATTAGCAAGCAATACATTTTTTGTAATAAAAACGGTACCCGCAATTGTATTTACTCTTGCGGGTACCATATTTACTATTTATCAGAATCATCCAAGGATTCATCATTCTCAAAATCTTCCTCTGAGAAATCTTCATCCTCGAACTCATCCAGGTCAATACTGTCTAAATCATCATCCATAGCATCATCGGAGTAATTAAAGTTCTGATAATTGTCATCATCAAAATCTTCAGAAAGAAGTATCTCTTCTTCCATATCACTGTCTAATTTTACAGAGCGATATCTCTTCATACCGGTTCCGGCAGGGATTAATTTACCGATAATAACATTTTCCTTCAGACCGATTAATGGATCAATCTTTCCGTTAATAGCAGCTTCTGTTAATACCTTAGTGGTTTCCTGGAAGGATGCTGCTGAAAGGAAGGAGTTTGTTGCAAGGGAAGCCTTTGTTATACCAAGCATTACCTGCTTTCCATCTGCTATCGGAAGTCCTTTGCTCTCTAACTCTTCATTTACATCCTCAAATTCCAGAATATCTACTAATTTACCAGGCAAGAATTCAGAATCACCGCTATTTTCGATGCGGATTTTCTTTAACATCTGACGAACAATTACTTCAATGTGCTTATCATTGATTTCAACACCTTGTAAGCGGTAAACTCGCTGAACTTCCTGGATCATGTAATCCTGAACCGCACGAACACCTTTAATCTTTAGGATATCATGAGGATTAACACTACCTTCTGTCAGTTCATCACCGGCTTCTAACACATCACCGTCTAACACTTTGATACGTGAACCGTAAGGAATTAGATAAGTCTTAGCTTCTCCGGTTTCATTGTTTGTTACAATAACTTCACGTTTCTTTTTCGTATCCTTTATGGTTACAACGCCGCCGAACTCTGCGATAATTGCAAGTCCCTTAGGCTTTCTGGCTTCAAATAATTCTTCTACACGGGGAAGACCCTGTGTAATATCATCGCCGGCAACACCACCGGTATGGAAAGTACGCATGGTAAGCTGCGTACCGGGTTCACCGATAGACTGTGCTGCAATAATACCTACTGCTTCACCAACCTGAACAGCTTCTCCGGTTGCCATGTTGGCACCATAACACTTGGCACATACACCAATGTGTGATTTACAGGTTAAGATGGTACGAATCTTTATTTTTGCATTAAAGCCCTGTTCTGATATCTTCTGGGTCGCAACGATTTTAGCTGCACGCTTCGGAGTAATCATATGGTTAGCTTTAACTATTACTTCGCCGTTATCATCCTGGATGGTCTCACAGGAATATCTTCCGGTGATTCTCTCTTCTAAGCTTTCAATTACTTCGCTGCCATCAGCAAACGCTTTGATCCACATACCAGGGATTTCTTTCCCTTCGCAGCAATCAACTTCACGGATGATAAGATCCTGTGATACGTCTACCAGACGACGGGTCAAGTAACCGGAGTCGGCAGTACGAAGAGCGGTATCGGAGAGACCTTTTCTCGCACCATGAGCAGACATAAAGTATTCCAATACGTCCAGACCTTCACGGAAATTAGACTTAATAGGAAGTTCCAAGGTACGTCCGGAGGTATCTGCCATAAGTCCACGCATACCGGCAAGCTGCTTAATCTGCTTATCGGAACCACGGGCACCGGAATCAGCCATCATATAAATGTTGTTGTATTTATCAAGTCCTGTAAGCAGCGCTTCTGTAATATCATCATCGGCTACTTTCCAGGTGTCAATTACAGCTTTGTGTCTTTCATCTTCCGTCATAAGACCACGGCGGAAGTTCTTGGAGATTTCTTCAACTCTTGATTCAGCTTCTGCGATAATGATCTTCTTCTGAGGAGGAACGGTCATATCGGAGATGGAAACGGTCATAGCTGCTCTGGTGGAGTATTTATATCCTAAGGACTTAATTGCATCCAGAGTTTCTGCCGTCTTAGTAGCTCCATGGGTATTAATGCATTTCTCAAGAATTTTCTTTAACTGCTTCTTACCTACATGGAAATCAACTTCAGGTACCAGGAAGTTATCCGAATTTGTTCTGTCTACGAATCCCAAATCCTGGCTGATGATTTCATTGAAGATAAAACGTCCCAAAGTGGACTCAATCGTTTTGGTTATGGTAACGCCTTCGCTATTAATACCGGTACGTCTTACTTTTATTCTTGCATGAAGAGTAATGGCACCATTTTCATAAGCTAAGATAGCTTCGTTAACACTCTTAAAGAAATGTCCTTCTCCAAGGTCACCGGGTTTTTGCAAGGTAAGGTAATAGATACCAAGTACCATATCCTGTGAAGGAACGGCTACAGGTCCACCGTCGGAAGGTTTTAAGAGGTTGTTAGGAGAGAGAAGAAGGAATCTGCACTCGGCCTGAGCTTCTACGGATAACGGTAAATGCACAGCCATCTGGTCACCATCGAAATCGGCATTGAAAGCAGTACAAACAAGAGGATGCAGCTTAATAGCCTTACCTTCTACCAATACCGGCTCGAAAGCCTGAATACCAAGTCTGTGAAGAGTCGGAGCACGGTTAAGCATAACCGGATGCTCTCTGATTACCTCTTCTAACACATCCCATACCTCAGACTGAAGCCTTTCCACCATCTTTTTAGCGGATTTTATATTATGAGCAGTGCCCTTGGCAACTAACTCTTTCATAACGAAAGGTTTGAATAATTCGATTGCCATTTCTTTGGGCAGACCGCACTGATAAATCTTTAATTCGGGTCCTACTACGATAACAGAACGTCCGGAGTAGTCAACACGTTTACCAAGTAAGTTCTGACGGAAACGTCCCTGCTTACCCTTTAACATATCAGATAAGGATTTTAATGCACGGTTTCCAGGACCGGTAACTGGTCTTCCTCTTCTGCCGTTATCAATTAAAGCATCAACTGCTTCCTGAAGCATTCTCTTTTCATTTCTTACAATAATATCCGGTGCACCAAGCTCTAAAAGTCTCTTCAGACGGTTGTTACGGTTGATAATTCTTCTATATAAATCGTTCATATCGGAAGTAGCAAAACGTCCGCCATCCAACTGAACCATAGGTCTTAAATCCGGAGGAATAACCGGAACTACAGTAAGTATCATCCAATCCGGTCTGTTACCAGACTCACGGAAGGCTTCAACAACCTCCAGTCTTTTGATAACTCTTGCTCTCTTCTGTCCGGTAAAATCCTTCAAACCTTTTTTCAGTTCTTTGGATTCTGCTTCCAGGTCAATTGCCATTAAAAGTTCCTGAATAGCTTCAGCACCCATTCCAACACGGAATCTGTTGCCGTACTTTTCATAAGCTTCACGGTATTCTTTTTCATTTAAAACCTGTTTGTACTGTAAATCACTGGTTCCTTTATCAAGAACAATATAGGAAGCAAAGTAAAGTACCTTTTCAAGAGTTCTGGGGGATAAATCCAGAATTAATCCCATACGGCTGGGGATTCCTTTAAAGTACCATATATGGGATACAGGGGCAGCAAGTTCAATATGCCCCATTCTCTCTCTGCGGACAGAAGCTTTGGTTACTTCAACACCACATCTGTCACATACAACACCCTTATATCGAATCTTTTTATATTTACCGCAGTGACACTCCCAATCTTTGCTGGGTCCAAAGATTTTCTCACAGAACAAACCGTCTTTTTCCGGTTTTAAGGTTCTGTAGTTAATTGTCTCCGGTTTTTTTACTTCGCCTCTGGACCACTCTCTGATTTTTTCAGGAGAAGCAAGGCCGATCTTTATAGCATCATAGGTTATTTCCTGATTACTTTGGTTATTTACCACTTCTGGCATCATCTGGCACTCCCTTTCATAGCATTCTGCAAACTAACAACCATGCCTTTTCCAACACACCGTAAGTTTGGGCCGAGGATTTCGCAGGCACTTGTATGAAAATTAGTTATTAACTTTCATTACTATTCCTCGAAATCTTCATCATCCAAGTCAGTAAGTTCTACCGTCTCTTCGTCAAACGGATCAAAGAAACTCTCTTCTTCTTCAGCAGTTGTCTCACGGTATCCGGCTTCCGTATAATCTTCGTCATAATGGAAGTTGTTGTCACCTTCGATAAGAGGAGTCAAATCGCCATCGCCGTAATCAATGTTTTCTGTCATTTTAATTTCGTGACCATTTTCATCCAGTACGATAACATCCAGCGCCAGTGACTGAAGCTCTTTTAAAAGCACCTTGAAGGATTCCGGAATTCCGGGATCGGAAATATTCTCACCTTTTATAATCGCTTCATAAGTCTTTACACGTCCCGTAACATCATCGGATTTTACAGTAAGGATTTCCTGAAGAGTATAAGCAGCACCGTAAGCTTCCAGTGCCCAAACCTCCATCTCACCGAATCTCTGTCCACCGAACTGTGCTTTACCACCTAAAGGCTGCTGTGTTACTAAGGAGTAAGGTCCTGTAGAACGTGCATGAATCTTATCATCTACAAGATGGTGAAGTTTTAAGTAGTGCATGAAACCTACGGTTACAGCTCCATCAAAATACTCACCGGTTCTTCCATCACGGAGTCTTACTTTACCGTCTCTGTTAATGGGAACACCCTTCCATTGATCTCTATATGCTTTATTGTTCTCTAAATAATCCATAACTTCCGGATCAAGAACTTCTTTATACTTGTTATAGAATTCATCCCACTCTGTATTAACATAATCATTGGCAAGTTCCAGAGTATCCATAATGTCATACTCGTTGGCACCATCAAATACAGGTGTTGCTACCTTAAATCCAAGTACTTTTGATGCAAGGCTTAAGTGGATTTCAAGTACCTGACCGATATTCATACGGGAAGGCACACCCAGCGGATTAAGCACGATATCAAGAGGTCTGCCGTTCGGTAAGAAAGGCATATCTTCTGCCGGTAATACACGGGATACAACACCCTTGTTACCATGTCGACCAGCCATCTTATCTCCGACTTGAATCTTTCTTTTCTGGGCAATATATACTCTAACAGTCTGATTCACTCCGGGAGAGAGTTCATCACCGTTTTCTCTTGTAAACACTTTGGCATCTACGATAATACCATATTCGCCATGAGGCACACGAAGGGATGTATCTCTTACTTCTCGTGCCTTCTCGCCGAAAATTGCACGAAGAAGTCTCTCTTCTGCTGTAAGTTCGGTCTCACCCTTTGGTGTTACCTTACCTACCAGAATATCTCCGGCACGTACTTCAGCACCGATTCTTATAATACCTCGTTCATCAAGGTCTTTTAAGGCATCGTCACCAACACCGGGAACATCTCTTGTAATTTCTTCCGGTCCCAACTTGGTGTCTCTGGACTCTGCTTCGTATTCTTCTATATGAACGGATGTATAAACATCCTCCTGAACAAGTCTTTCACTTAAAAGAACAGCATCTTCGTAGTTATAACCTTCCCAGGTCATAAATCCGATAAGAGGATTCTTACCTAATGCTAATTCACCATTGGAGGTAGAAGGACCATCTGCTATAACCTGGCCGGCATCAATCTTATCACCCTTTACAACGATAGGTCTCTGATTAATACAGGTTCCCTGGTTACTTCTTGCAAATTTTAACAATTTGTAATTACTCTTAGTTCCGTCGCTGTTCTTGATTATGATTTCCTTTGAAGTGGACTTTTCAACAACGCCGGCTTTTTCGGATACTACGCATACACCGGAGTCAACTGCGGCCTTTAATTCAATACCGGTACCAACAACAGGGGATTCGGTAATTAATAGAGGAACCGCCTGACGCTGCATGTTAGAACCCATGAGGGCACGGTTAGCATCATCATTTTCAAGGAAAGGAATCATAGCGGTAGCCACAGAAAATACCATCTTAGGAGATACGTCCATTAAATCAATTCTTGACTTCGGATATTCCAGAGTTTCCTCTCTAAAACGGCCTGATATATTACTGTCTGTAAAATATCCGTTTTCATCCAAAGGTTCATTTGCCTGTGCTACTACATATTTATCTTCTTCATCAGCAGTAAGATATACTACTTCATCGGTAACTCTAGGGTTCTTAGGGTCTGTTTTATCCACTTTACGGTAAGGTGCCTCAATGAATCCATACTCATTAATCCTTGCATAAGAAGCAAGGGAGTTAATAAGACCGATGTTAGGACCTTCGGGTGTTTCTACAGGGCACATTCTGCCATAATGGGAATAGTGAACATCTCGAACCTCGAATCCGGCACGATCACGGGACAAACCGCCAGGTCCTAAGGCTGAAAGACGTCTTTTATGAGTCAGCTCACCAAGAGGATTGTGCTGATCCATGAACTGTGACAGCTGAGAACTTCCAAAGAATTCTTTTACAGCAGCTGTAACCGGTTTGATATTAATTAAGGACTGAGGGCTAACGCCTTCTAAATCCTGTGTAGTCATTCTTTCTCTAACCACACGTTCCATTCTGGAAAGACCGATACGGTATTGGTTCTGTAATAATTCGCCCACTGCACGGATTCTTCTGTTACCTAAGTGGTCAATATCATCAGAACCACCAATGCCGTATTCCAAATGAATATTATAGTTAATAGATGCTATAATATCATCTTTTGTTATATGTTTAGGAATCAATTCAGCTATATTTCTCTTAATAGCAGTCTTAATATCCTCTATATTCTTATATTCATCCAAGATGTTCTTCAGAGCCGGGTAATAAACTTCCTCTGTTATGCCCAATTCTTTCTTATCCACATCCAGATAATAATTCAAGTCAACCATTAAACTGGAGAGAACCTTGACATTTCTTTCCTCCGCTTGTACCATTATAGAGCGAACAGCAGCATTCTGAATCTCAACTGCAAGATCTTCTGATATAACTGTACCAGCTTCTGCAATAATCTCACCGGTCTCTTTATTTACAACATCCTCAGCCAGAGTACAACCTATTACCCTGTTCTTAAGCGCAAGTTTTTTGTTGAATTTGAATCTACCTACTTTTGCAAGATCATATCTTCTGGGGTCAAAAAACATACTGTTGATTAAAGATTCCGCACTTTCTACAGAAAGCGGTTCGCCGGGACGCAGCTTTTTATACAACTCAAGTAAACCATCCTGATAATTATCAGATGGATCCTTTGTTATACTTGCTAAAATCTTCGGTTCTTCTCCGAAAAGCTCCTGAATCTCTATATTGCTGCCGATACCTAAGGCACGGATTAATACAGTAATGGGAACCTTTCTGTTACGATCCACACGAACATAAAAAACATCGTTTGAATCTGTTTCATACTCTAACCATGCTCCTCTGTTAGGAATAACAGTAGAAGAAAACAATCTCTTACCGATTTTGTCATGTCCGATGGCAAAGTAAATTCCGGGGGAACGTACCAACTGGCTAACGATAACTCTTTCTGCTCCGTTTATTACGAAGGTTCCGGTTTCCGTCATTAAAGGCAAGTCACCCATAAAAATATCGTGCTCATTGATCTCATCGTTCTCTTTGTTGTGAAGTCTGACTTTCACCTTTAAAGGAGCTGCATAGGTTGCATCTCTTTCCTTGCACTCTTCAATTGAATATTTTACATCATCTTCGCACAACGCAAAATCTACAAATTCTAAGCTTAAATGCCCACTGTAATCTTCAATTGGAGAGATATCTTCAAAAACTTCCTTCAGTCCTTCATCTAAAAACCACTGATAGGAATCTTTTTGAACTTCAATCAGATTTGGCATTTCCAGTACTTCTTTTTGCCTAGAATAGCTCATTCTTACGCCGTTTCCAACTTTGATTGGACGTATCCTGTTTTTATCCATTGACGTTTTCACCCCTTGAATTTTATTTTTATTTCCAGAAACATTCTAGAATAATTTGTTTAAACTACTTTTCTTTTATACGGAGATGTGCTATAATAGATATTGTAGGCATATCTTCGCACAATAGTGCATCTTTCATACTATCACAGGAATGTCAAGTTGTCAATATGTTTTTGTCCTTTTTTCATCTTTTTCTATTCCTTTAACCGAAAAATCCGCTATCTATAGTTTATTCCCAAAATAAGGCAGTCTATACCACTACCCCCTGAATTCTTTTTAAGGAGATATCATTCACTGTAATCTTCTATCTCATTGCAATATTCAGGATGCTTAGGATAAACCGGAGGTAAAGCTGCTATGTATCAATATTACATATTGCACAAAAAAGGTCTGTCCCATTGATACTCAGGACAGACCTTTACTGTTAAAGTTAAATTATTTAACTGTAACTTTAGCACCTTCAGCTTCAAGTTTAGCCTTGATATCAGCAGCTTCATCTTTGGATGCTGCTTCTTTTAACATCTTAGGAGCGCCATCTACAAGATCTTTAGCTTCTTTTAAGCCTAAGCCTGTGATTTCACGAACTACTTTGATAACCTTAACTTTGTTAGGGCCGCAATCTGTTAATTCAACGTCAAATTCTGTCTTCTCTTCTACTTCAGCTGCTGCTGCAGGACCAGCAACTACAACACCTGCTGCTGCGGATACACCGAATTCTTCTTCACATGCTTTTACTAAATCATTTAATTCTAATACTGTTAAGCTCTTAATAGCTTCGATAAACTCTTGAGTTGTCATTTCAAATACCTCCATTGAATAATTTATTTGTACGGATTAAAATTTCGTAACTGTTTCGCTCTTAGTTACTATGCTACTTCTGACTGTTTCTCAGCGATTTGCTTAAGAACACGAGCAAGATTGGTAACAGGTGACTGTAAGCTTCCAAGTAACTTGGAAATAAGTACTTCTCTTGAAGGAATTGTTGCGATAACCTGGATGCCTTTTTCATCATAATAGCTTCCATCAACAACACCTGCTTTGAACTCTAACTTAGGAGAAGTCTTAATATTATCATTGATGATTCTTGCAGGAGCGGTAGCATCTTCAATTCCGAAAGCTACTGCAGTAGGTCCTTCTAAGTGTTTTACAAGGCTCTCATATACAGTTCCTTCAAATGCACGCTTTAACAAAGTATTTTTGTATACTTTATATACAACGCCAGCTTCTCTTAACTGTTTACGAAGTTTTGTATCTTCTTCTACCGTAAGACCACGATAGTCAACAGCAACGATTGCCTTTGCCTGATCAACGTATCCCTTAATCTCTTCAACAATAGGTTGTTTTAATTCTACTTTTGCCATTCTGGTACACCTCCTTATAGATTTTAAAAAATCCCTTACTGCAAGACAGTAAGGGATTCAATAAGTTTCTTAATGAATGTGAGTTTGTTTATCAAACTCATTGAGCTTAGCTAGTAAACTCATCCCTGGGTAGGCGTTTTCTCCTTATGCCTTACGGCACCTACTGTCTTAGGCAGCTTAGTAGAAATAAAGTACAATTTCTACGGCAGAAATTAAAATGCAATTTCTGCAGTGGAAAATATATTAGTAATTTCCACAGCTTTAAAATTATAACATTAATCTATTATGGTGTCAACCATAAAACAAAATCTTTTTCAAAAGATTACTGAGCAAGTTTTGCAGTGTTTAATTTTACACCAGGTCCCATTGTGGAAGAAAGTGTAACGCTCTTTAAATACTGTCCCTTTGCAGCAGAAGGTTTTGCTTTATTGATTGCGCCAATAAGCGTCTGGAAGTTGTCCGCTAATTGATCTTCGCTAAATGAAGCTTTTCCCAACGGCACGTGAATGATATTTGTTTTGTCTAATCTGTATTCGATCTTACCGGCTTTGATTTCCTTAACAGCCTTTGCTACATCCATAGTAACAGTTCCGGCTTTGGGGTTAGGCATTAAGCCCTTAGGTCCGAGTACACGTCCTAAACGACCTACAACACCCATCATATCAGGTGTAGCAACAACTACGTCAAAGTCAATCCAGCCTTCATTCTGAATCTTAGGCACTAATTCTTCTCCGCCTACATGATCTGCGCCAGCTGCTTCAGCTTCTGCAAGCTTATCACCCTTTGCAAATACTAAAACTTTAACTGTTTTACCTGTTCCGTGGGGAAGTACTACTGCACCACGAACTTGCTGATCAGCGTGACGTCCGTCAACACCAAGTCTAATATGAGCCTCTACTGTTTCATCAAATTTAGCAACAGCTGTTTTCTTAACTAAGCCGATAGCAGCATCTGCATCGTAAAAAACAGCTCTGTCGATAAGCTTTGCAGCTTCTGCGTATTTCTTTCCTCTTTTCATTGCATTAACCTCCTAGTGGTATTATCGGGAGCTTAAAGAATCTCTTTCTGTCAAAGACCGGATTCCTATTCATGGTATGCCAAGGCAACCATTACCCTCCCACATTTTATTAAAAATTAGTCAACTACGGTAATTCCCATACTTCTTGCAGTACCAGCTATCATACTCGTAGCTGTATCAATGTTTGCAGCATTTAAATCAGGCATCTTTAATTCTGCAATCTTTCTTACTTCGGCTTTGGTTATTGTAGCAACCTTAGTCTTGTTAGGAACTGCAGAGCCAGATTTTAAGTTGCAAGCTTTCTTTAAAAGAATAGCAGCCGGAGGAGTCTTTGTGATGAAGCTAAAGCTTCTGTCTGCATATACAGTGATAACAACAGGAATAATCATTCCTTCCTGATCTGCGGTTCTAGCATTGAATTCCTTTGTAAACTGCACAATATTAACACCGTGCTGACCTAAAGCAGGTCCAACAGGCGGTGCGGGTGTTGCCTTTGCAGCGGGAATCTGTAATTTAATATATCCTGTAACTTTCTTTGCCATTATAGCATACCTCCTGAATTTGTGGTTTTATCGGGATTGCCCTCCCACCATCCGGTTTCTTTTGTGCAATAGAAGTTTTTGAGCCCGGATGTTCTTTGTTTACAATTTTCTGATATCCGTGAAACTTATTTCGACAGGAGTCTCACGGCCAAACATATCGACACTTATTGTGACAATCTGTTTGTGAGTATTAATCTGCTTAATGATGCCAGTTGTATTTTCCCACACACCGGAAACAACCTCCACCATATCACCGATTTCAAAATCAACAACAACGTCGTCTTTCTTAATTCCCATAGCTTTCATTTCTAAATCAGTTAAGGGAACCGGTTTGGAGCCAGGACCGACAAATCCGGTAACGCCTCGTGTATTACGAACAACGTACCATGTATCGTCGTTCATTTCCATGTTAAGCAAAACATATCCAGGGAACATCTTCTTCTGAACTTTTTTCTTAACGCCGTTCTTTACTTCGATAACATCCTGTAAGGGAACGGATACCTCTAAGATCTGATCTTGAAGTTTTCTGTTTTCAATTGTTTTCTCAATGTTGGCTTTCACCTTATTCTCATATCCTGAGTAGGTATGAACAACGTACCAATTCGTCTTTGACATATGACCATCCTTATTCTATTTAATAATAAAACCGAGACCGAATTTTACGATTAAATCTACTACAGATATAATTACACCAAGCGCAACAGATGCTGCAAGCACTGCTGAGGACTGCTTGATTAAAGTATCTCTGTCAGGCCAGGCTATTTTTGAGAATTCAGCTTTCAGTCCTTTGAACTTGCTTTTCTTTGGAGCCTTTTCCGTTGTAGTTAAGTTTTCTCCCATATTCTCACTTTCCTTTCCTATCAGTCTGTCCCAAAAATTGCTTTTTAAGTGAACTGTATAGAATTTAAGATACCGTTATTT
The DNA here is from genome assembly GCF_014218355.1 of Anaerocolumna chitinilytica. NCBI lineage: Bacteria > Bacillati > Bacillota > Clostridia > Lachnospirales > Lachnospiraceae > Anaerocolumna > Anaerocolumna chitinilytica. The sequence goes on along the minus strand of NZ_AP023368.1, from coordinate 387,176 downwards.
TGTTTCTTTGTGTAGTGTGTGTGATTTGCAGAACTTGCAATATTTCTTTGTTTCCATTCTGTCTGGATGTGCTTTCTTCTCTTTTGTCGTATTGTAATTACGTTGTTTGCACTCCGTACATGCCAATGTGATCTTTACGCGCACAGCTTCCACCTCCGCTTGAATTTTAAAATTTTAGGCATAAAAAAAAGACCTCTTCCATCGCCAATATAATATAACATACTTTATTATTCACGTCAATTATTTTTTTATGTTTCTAACTGTACCGCCTTTTATCAGTTCAACCTTCAAACATACGGAATCCAGAGATGTTGTCATAGGGCTTTCAATTAGATTGATAAGCTGTCTTGCCGCTTCGCTTCCTATTTTATCCGTATCCTGTTTTATTGTTGTTAGTCTGGGTTCTATTGCCTGGGAGACAAGTATCCCATCATACCCGGCAACCGAAATATCCTCGGGTACTCTAAGTCCTGCCTTCCTGATTCCATTCATTACACCAAGAGCAGCATGATCATCCGGCGCCAGAATACAGGTGGGCGGAACCGGAAGTTTCATAAGATTAATCGCCAGTTCTTCACAGAATTCCGAATTTCTGTAGATTCCTTCTATCATATAATCTTCCGGTATTGAAAGACCATTTTCTTTCATAGTGTTATGAAAACCTACGAGACGGTTATGGGTAACCGATGATTTATTTCCATGTATATAGGCTATTCTTTCATGACCGCAGTCTATTATATACTGCACCAGCTGTCTCATTCCATCGTAATTATCCGATAAGATAGAAATTGCTTCATTCGATACCTGATCAATGGTCACAACAGGAAAAGGGCTGTTAATCAATTCGATTACCTGGGTCTGAGTGAAATCTGCACACACAATGAATACACCATCAAAGTTACGGTATCTGCAATGTTCCAGAAAGCTCATACTGCGCTTTCCCATATTCTGCTCTATAAATGTAATATCATAGCCTTTTAAGGCAGCTCTTTCCTTAAAAGACGCCAGAACATGGGCAAAATACTCATTTCTGAGTCCATAGTCAAAAAGAGTTGAAAAGAGCACCCCTATGTTATAAGTCTTTTTTGTTTTTAAGATTTTTTCTCCATTAGTAGGCAGATACCCTAATTCAATGGCGACCTTCTTAATCTCTTCTCTCTTCTCTTCACCGATATCCCTGTATCCATTTAATGCCTTACTGACAGTGGATACCGATACGCTGCATTTTTCAGCAATGTCTTTTATCGTTGCCATGTTCCCATCACCCCTTTTCCGTGTTTACCAATATCTTGTGCTGTTTTTAAGCTTTAACTGTACCTTAAGCAGCATTCCTCCAAGTATTCCTATTAAAATTCCTGTTACAGTACCGGCAATCAGTAATACCGGCAAATAATATATAATACTTGTGGTTTTCAGCATAAGTCCCGCTACTGCTATCTGCCCGATATTATGAGATATTCCTCCCGCAAGGCTTACTCCAATCATACTAAAGCCCTTGATTTTCTTGAACAGACACATTACCAGCCAGCTTAGAAGTCCTCCTGCTATACTGTAAAGAAGACTTGCCATGTTACCGAATGTAAATCCTACCAGTACTATCCGGACACAGGAGATAAAGAATGCATCCCTTGGGCCCATGGCATAAAGAGCTGTAAGCACCACAATATTTGCCAGTCCCAGCTTAATCCCCGGGATTCCCAGGGATATGGGAACCAACACCTCAACAAAACTAAATATAAAGGCAAGTGCCACAAATATTCCATAAAAAGCGACTTGGCCTGCCGTAGATTTCTTCATGTAAACTCCTATCTATGACTTTCTAATGTAATGTACCTCATGTTTATACCGAGGATTTCGCAGGTGCAAACATGTCTGTGAAAATTATCTTTTTAATTTTCACATTCTTATTGTTCTCTGATGTATTTTGCAAAACCAGGGCTATATTTGATGTCTCCGTTTTTGAATACCCAAAGGGCTTGTATCTGGGGATGCGCTGCTACAAACTTTAGTCCATCCTCATAAGGCATGTTATAAATTGCTTTCGTAAAGGCATCTGCCATTCCGGAATCTTTGCATACGATAGTGACTGCTGTAAAATACGTTGACGGCATTAAGGTTACAGGGTCGATGATGTGATGGTACTTTTTGCCGTCAACCATATAATATCTTTCATAGTCACCGCTGGATACTAAAGATGCTTCTGTTAGATTCAGAATCAGCAGATTCGTCTTTTCACTGTTTAAATCCGGATTCTGTATACCTACATGCCAAGGCTCTCCCTTACCGTCTCTGCTTCCGATAACCCGGACATTGCCTCCGACGCTGACCATACCGTTTGCAAAGCCATGAGCTTCAGCATATTGGCATACCTGTTCGGTTGCATATCCCTTGCCTACGCCTCCTACATCAAGAGACATTTCGGGATCTTTTAGGAATACGGTAGAATTCTTCTCATCAATAATCAGATTATCAATATTCGTATGTTTGTTTTTTTCCTGCAGCAACTCCATGGGTGGAAGTTTAGCCTTTTCAGGGTCATTAATACCTTCCTCCCTGTATTTATGCCATACCTGCAGAACTGCTCCAAGAGCAATATTTAATTTGCCGTCTGTTTCAGTATAAGCATTCTTGGCATATACAAGCATGTCCAATAACTTCTTATCCACTTTTACCGGTTTAACACCAGCATTATCGTTAATTGTTTTTATATTATTAATCCCGTCATAATTGTTATAGATGTCATACAACTCATGATATATTTTAAGCTCATCATAGATCATTTGGGCATTTTTGTCGAATTCTTTTTTGCTGTCGGCATAACCGACTATTTTTGTTACCGTATCAAATAAAACCAGAAATTCCGCTTCATATCTTTTTGGCTTTGAAAAAGCACAGGAGGTGAGAGAAATTACATTAATAAATATCAGTGCCAAGCATAAAATCCGCTTTCCCACGTTAGTCTCCATTTCTATAGAACCTGAAATTGTTCTATCACATATATTCTCTGTTTAAAATAGGGAGGTAGTCAAACTACCTCCCTTAAAGCTACGCCTTTACGAATTACTGAGCGTTTGTTACAGCTTTTTCGATTACACCAGAAAGAGGTGCAATATGTATTGTTACAGAACTTGCAAGATCAGAGTCCTTCGGTGTTCCTTCATCGCTTACAGCAATACCTTTGATCTGGTCAATTGTCTTACCTGTAGCATATTTAGCAAATGCATTTGCTTCTTCATACCACTCTTTGCCGATGGAGGAAGCCTGCTTCATACCATAAGCATCTTTTAATTCCTGTTTAGACTGAACATCAGCAGAAATATCAGATGTGATTGTACCTGTTGTATTGAATTTTACATCAGCGATAGAAGCATCAATAGCACAGCTTGTGATCTTCTTGGAAGAATCAACGGTTACTGCTGTGTAGTAAGAATAAGCTTCAGCTACACCATCAGTATCTGCTGCAGCATCTGTGGACTTATCAATTGTTGTATTAACGCCGAATCCTAATTTATCTCCGGATTTTGCACCTAAATCCTGTGCATTTGCAACAGCTTTAGCAACAACGGCAATAAAATCACCAACATGTACTGTTACAGAAGAAGAAAGATCAGCATCACTAGCTTTACCTTCATCTGTTACGGCAATACCTTTAACTTCATCTAAAGTTTTTCCAACACAATATTTTGCGAATGCATCAGCCTGCTCATTCCACTCTTTACCGATTGAAGAGCTGCCCTTCATACCGTATTCTTCTTTCAGTTCCTGTTTTGACTTCATAACTGTAGCTAAATCAGTTGTAAGTTTTCCTTCTTTAGAAAAGTTGATTTTTGTCTGAGCAGCATCAAGTTTACACTCGATAATCTTTCCATCAGAACCAACAGTTACAGCAGCAACATAAGAATCTGTCTCAGCGAGACCATCTTCGTCTCCTGCATTGGTTGAACTTGATACGTGTGTAATTATACCAAGACCAGTTTTAATTGCTTCGCCTTTAGAACCGCTGCTCTTACCGCAAGCTGTCAAAGCAGAAAGCACTAAAGTCATGCATAATACAAGTGCTAAGCCTTTTTTCATAAATTTTATCCTCCATAATATGATTATTTTTTTATTTTAATACCAGCATTTGCTGATAAAAATAAACACTTTTAAAACACAAAATCTGATTAGCCTTAATCATTCTAATTAGGGAAGCAGCAAACTAATAAATACAAGTATTGTAAGGCTGCCCATAATTGCAATATAATTCTTTATAGAAACCACAAAGGTCTCACTTTTTACTTGTTTTTTCTTGAATTCCCTGATGTTTTTCTCTACCGGGTACAGGGTAAGTAGTGCCAGTAAGCACAATGGTGATAATATTTTAACAATACACATTAAAATAATACCAGCGTAACAAATGTAATAAAGCCCGGCAAATAATCCAATTGATTTTTTACCAATATAATAAGGCAGGGTATGCCGTTTTACCAAAATATCCTTTTCTACATCACAAATGTTATTTGCCAGCATGATATTCGCTGTGCAGCAAAATGGAATCACAGCAACCAGGAAAAGTTTAAGAATCGGTATGATATGAAAACTTATACTAACTTCTTCCAAGCTTATGCTATAGCTTAAAAAGGTTCCTGCCGGTGAATTAATGTAAAACATTAAAAACGGAATAAACAAACCGTAAAAGATACCGGAAAGAAGTTCTCCTAAAGGCTGTCTTGATATGGGTACCGGGCCATAGGTATATAACACACCACACAAAAAACAAAGCCCTCCGACAAATAAAACAACCAAATCAGTACGGTAAGCCAAGTAGATTCCCAGTATCCCACCGGAAATCAGCAGCGCATATATAATATGCAGCGCTGTTCTTCTCTGAAAGGGGAGCAGCTGGTTACCATCCTTGGTATCTATATAATTATTAATTGCTGTAGTAGCAATATCTATCAAAAACATGGAGCAAAAGAATACCAGTGTAATCATTACCTGAATTGATTCACCCTGATAGAGTAAAACACCAATTGACATGGCAAATGCAAAGAGACTGGTAATTTTAGTCCGGATTTCTACATATTCAAAAAACCGTTTTATCATCTGCTTTTGCTCCTTAATCTAAACGGGAAGCTTTATTTAATATTTCTGTAAGCTTTTCTTTTTTTACAGGATTCAGTGACAATTCATCCATTATCTTTAAGGATTTCTTATAGTACTTATCGACAATGTGTCTGGTGGCCTTAAGTCCTCCGGAACGATTGACGGCATCATTTATCTCCTGTCTTGAGATATCCTTCTTCTCCGCCTTTTGCTTAAAATCAACTTCATTCTTTAAGGCATGTATAAGCGGGAGGGTTATAACACCTTGCTCATAATCCGATTGCACCGGTTTCATGCTTTTTTCCTTGGTGGATTCAAAATCCATTAAATCATCTGTCAACTGAAATATCATTCCGATATTAAAGCCCAACTGTTTGTAGCGGTTGCATTCCTTTTTATCATAGTCCGCAAGAACCGCACCTGCATAAAAAGAAGCCTCAAATAATGCCGCTGTTTTGCCTGAAATAATCTTTAAATACTGATAAACCGAGAGATTCAGATTAAAATTATTAATATATTGTTCCAATTCCCCAGTGCATATTTTACCTGCATAGTCAGGAAGTGCAAGACTCAGATATTTTTCTTTCTCAGTAATGGAAGCCGCTAACATAAGGGCAGTGCATAGAAGATAATCACCGCATATTACAGCCGTTTTTTTACCAAACTTCTTTTGCAGCGTCAGCTCGCCCCGGCGTAAATCCGCATCATCTATCACATCATCATGTACCAACGTAGCCAGATGTAGTACTTCTATAGCCGCCGCCATCTTAACTGCATTCGGATGAACCAACCCTTCTTCGTTCTGACTGCAGATGATAAGTGCTCCTGCACGAATATATTTGCCCCTGGATGAGAGCAAATGAGTTATATATCCGCGAACAACCCTTGGGGACCGTGCTATGGCACGGTCCATCTCCTCGATTGCAGCCTTTGTGGCTTCCTCAGCAGATAAAAGGGTTATATCGCTTTGACTGTGTGTCTTATTATTAATCATTATAAATGTACAACTTTCTTACTATAGGTAATTTCTTCCACCATTTCTTAAGTCCGGGCATTGCATAGTAATCCAGACCAAAGGTTCTTCCTGCACCGATTAACATCGCGATGCCTGCAAATATCATCCAGAAAGTGTTTAAATATAAGCCAGTTGTGCAGACAAACATAAATTGAAGTACTAAGGAAACAGCTGCTGCAGGACCTGTAAGAAGTCCGCCGATTAATGCAAGACCGATTAAAATTTCTGCTATTACGATAAATATCTGCATAAACATCTGCATTCCGTTGTTCGGTAAAATAAGATGATTTACAAACCAGTTCATAAGCGGAATATCTAATTTGAATGCCAGGTCATTTAATGTGGACTCTGCCAATGTCTTACCGCTTACAAAAATAACTTTAACTAACCCAAGAATATTAAAATGTACTAACACCTGGCCTACTGCCTGTGCTGCTCCTTCCCCGCCGCCGCTTGCTGTTGCAGAAGAAGTTGCATCTGCTGCTCCGCTTTCAACAGCTTTGGTAGCTACGTTTGATGCTGCATTTAAGATACTGTTATACCAAGTATTGGCGCCGCCGAAGAAATCTGTTAATTTACTTCCGGTAAACCAGCCTTCAACAATCTTCATAATACCTTCATAAACCCATACGGCTCCAAGCCATACTCTTAAAGCTACTAAAAGGAAACTAGGTGTTCTGTTGGAGAAATGTCCTCCCACAAAGCTTCTGCAGTTTCTTACTGTAAAGAACTCATGTTTTATATAGCTGAATATCTTATTCCATCCAAGTACCTGAATAAAATAAATAATATTAATGAAATGCTTTGTAAACATAGCGAAGAATGATGCCAGACTGAACATGTGATTCGGTAAACCTACCTGTGCCACACCGTATCTTCCTCCGATACTAACCATAACACCGTGGAATGCAGGTTTGTAAACTTCCATCTCACCCTGTCCGGTTACTGAACAAACTATATTGTGCGCAATAGTGTCTGCACACTGCTCACAGTTCTCAACCATCTGGGGAACAGGACGTTCTTCACCTTCCGGAACATAATACATATTGTCACCGGCAATAAATACTTTCTCGTCTTTTGTGGAACGAAGGTACTTATCTACTTGTACACGTGCGCCTCTGGTAAGTTCCAGATTCTTTCCGGCTTCCTGTGTAATATCAGCACTCTGAATACCAGCTGCCCAGATAACTGTTCCGGCGGTATAATGATTTATTTTATCGCCTTGTTTTAATTCTATAAAATCGTTACCAACTGCTGATACGGTTGCATTCATTATAAGGGAAACACCCATCTTTTCCAAGCGTCTTGCCACTTTTGCAGAAAGCTTTTCAGTCAGGTTAGGGATAACACGGCTCAATCCGTCAACATCACAAAGAGTTACTTCTTTTCTGTCAATTTCATATTTTTCGCAAAGGATTGGAACGTATTCTGCCAGTTCGCCGACCATTTCAACTCCGGTAAATCCAGCCCCGACAACAAAGAAACTTAAGAGTTTCTTTCTCTCTTCGATATTTGTTTCACAAGAAGCCTGTCGAAAAACGTTATGAATACGGTCTCTTAGCATCACTGCGTCATCAAAGGACCATAGTTTATAGGAAAATTCTTCCGCTCCGGGTACCCCATAAAAAGTAGGTTTGGAACCAGCAGCCATAACTAAAATGTCATATTTATATTCGCCTGTATTTCCTAAAACTTTCTTGCCTGTAAAATCGATGGAAGCTACGGTATCAATGACAACATTTACCTTTCTTCCGGCAAAAACTTTCTTAAGGCTGATCTTGATACTGTCTTCATCTACGCGGCTTGCCGCAACTTCGTGGAGTTCAGTAAGCATTGTATGGAATGGGTTCTTATCTATAATGGTTATGGTTACATCAGGATTTTTTTTGAATCTTTTCGCAAGTTTTTTCGCTGTCAGAATACCTGAATATCCGGCACCGACGATAACAATATTTTTCTCCATTTTCTTCTCCTTTGCTAATTTACAGATGCATTGTATCAAATAAAACTTGATTCGTCAACTATGTTTATAAGATTGTTAATTTATTAGTAAAGATTCTCATTATGCATCTGCCAGTTACAGTTTATAAAATATTTTTATGTGTTTTTATGCACTTTATTTAAATTATAGCATACATATCTGAAAAATAAAATACATAGATAAACTAATATAGCGAAATATAGAATGTCTTGACTAAAAGGCTCTTTTGCCTATGCAAAGAGCCTTTTTCATATCCTATATTTTTTATGAGCAATTGCTTTTTATTCTTTAGTATGCTTGACTATACTTGGTTTTATGTAGGTACTTTTCTTTTGTGGCTAATCCACCTCTGATATGCCTTTCTGACTTATTTAGGTCCAGCACAACTCTGGCTCTGTTAGCCAGGGAAGGATTTATCTGCCCTAAACGTTCTGTCACATCTTTATGTACTGTTGATACAGAAAAAAACGCTCTGTGTAAAGTGTGATTTTTTCGGTTATAGTAACCTTCAACAGTATTATTTATTTTATTTATTTTTTTCGAAAATTTGCTCATAAAGCAATATATTATTCTTTACATCTTTTATAATCAAATTGTTGCAAATTAAAAGTAAACGGAGTGATAAATAACTATGAAAAATCTAATAGGAGACCGGGTTAGAGAAGCCAGATATAAAAGGAGCCCGAAAATTACACAAGTGGATTTACTTGCAAGGCTGGCAATCAGAGGTGTTTATATGGAAAGTACCTCAATATCTAAAATCGAGTCATACAAAAGACCGGTAACAGATATCGAACTGGTGGCATTGGCCGATTCTTTAAATGTCAGTATATTATGGCTTTTAAGCAAAGAATAATGAACATATCTTAACAAAAGCTGCGCATACATCTATGTTTGTATGTGCAGCTTCTGAATATTTTTCATTCATTCATCGTATCCTTCACACTTTTCCTGTTTTTGTGCGAGCTTTTTTATCTCAATTATGATATTTCCTTTTTCATCAGCATCGATCCTTTCTATTATCCTCCTTAGATTGATATTGTCGGAGAAGGTTTTCCTGATATATGATTTTAGTATCTTATCCTCCGTATCTTTTTGATTTGCCTCATAACTTACCACATCTTTCTCCTCAGACGGCAGGTGTTCGGGCAGATTCACATTACCGCCCTCATAGCCCGTCTGAGATTCTCTTCTGAATAACTGTTCATTGAGATTTGACAGTTCATTCTCTATTCTGCTTGTATGGAGCTTCAATTCGCTAAGTGATATAACCTCAAAGGTATATAGTTCTATGTATTTGTTTCTTTCTTTCTCTTTTTTACAGATTTCTTTTTTTAAGCTTTGTACTTTTAAAAGAGTTTCATCAACTTCTAATAGCTTCCCCTCTTTTAACATGGTTTCTGCCACAGCCTGATTTTCCTTAAATACCATTGCAAAATAACCATGGATCGCATCTATAAGTTCTTCTTCTCTCAAAGATATGGCATTGGAGCAGCTGGTTGTACCATTTTTATTTCTTGTGCTGCATACCCAGGTTGTTATTGTATTTTTATAGGTTCTGGAAAGTCTGCGAAAGTAACCGCTGCATTCGCTGCAGATAATCAATTGGCTGAAGAGATGCTTGCCGGTTTCTGCGGTTCCCGGTGTTTTTCCAGCTTTTCTTCGGTTTGTTTTTAATTTATGTGCTTTTGAATATGTTTCCTCATCAATAATTTGGAGTTCCGGCTTATAGGTAATAAACCAGTTTTCCTCTTCCCGTTTTATTCGTTTACCGGTAAGGAAATCTTCTATTTCCTCTTTTCCGTTTATTACCTTTCCGATATAGATTTCATTATCCAGAATCCGGCAAATACTGGATTGGTTCCAGCTGCAGCCTTTCTTAGTCTTTATTCTTTCGTTGTTTAAGATTTCCGCAATTTTAGAAGCTCCCTTTTGACCTCTTATATATAGGTCGAATATCCTTTTTACAACCTTCGCTTCCTTTTCATTAATTTTCAAATCAAAATATTCACCGGGTATTTTATCATATCCGTATACAAGATTAGGCACTCTTCCTAGTCTCGCATTCTGCTTTTTACCAAACTTCACACGCTTTGAGGTATTTGCGCTTTCCTCCTGGGCAATTGCACTTAGCATGGTCAGCATAAATTCTGAGCTTTCCGAAGAGGTCTGATCATAATTAACAAATATAACCTTAATCCCCCAAGCCTTAAGCCGTCTTATACTGGTAAGGAAATCCACTGTATTTCTTGCAAGTCTTGAAATGTCTTTAATCAGTATAAGGTCAAATTCACCGCTTGATGCATCCTTTAAAAGATTTAGTAATTGGGTTCGGTTCTTCATTTTGGTTCCGCTTTTACCTTCGTCTGCGTAAATATGTACCAGCTCGTACTCATTTCTGGCTGCATATTCTAAAAAAAACTTCTGCTGACTTTCCAGACTGTCAAGCTGTTCTTCCTGCTTTGTAGAGACTCTGCAATAAGCTGCTGCCTTCAAATTCTGTCATCCTTCCCTTTATGTAACCGTTCTCTGTCCTTAAGCTCTTCCAGAATAATCTCAGCCAGATATTTTGCAGTGAGGAAAGAAGAGTTGGGATTCTTGATATTAATCTTTAACTTTTGTTTCCCATAAAGCTGTTGGTCTTGTTTCAATTGTTTCATTTTTCCGGCTAATTGTTTTTATTTAATCATATGACAACCCTCCCCACGATATGATAAGTAAAAAAGAAGACCTCCTTTACGGAAGTCCTCTTCTTTCAAATAAAAATATATTAAATTATAGATAAAAGGAATTATTCGTAATTAATGTTCGATGAAAGCCAATACCACAAAGTTTATAATAAATAAAGCACTTGCAACCCAAACGATAGGATGAACTTCCTTTGCTTTTCCCTTGCAGGTCTTTACGAGGCAATAGAATATAAAACCAGCTGCAATTCCGTAGGAAATGCTGTAGCTGAAGGCCATAAAGATTGAAGCAAAAAATGCAGGAATTGCTACGTCTAAGTCAGTCCAGTCAATTTCTTTGAAGGAAGACATCATCATAATACCTACTGCTATAAGAGCAGGAGCGGTAGCCTGAGTAGGTACGATGCTTACGATATTTCCGAGGAAGATACTAAGAAGGAATAAAACTGCTGTAACAACACTGGTAAGTCCTGTACGTCCGCCGGCACCGATACCTGCAGCACTCTCAACATAAGTGGTTGTATTGGAAGTACCGAAAATAGCTCCGATAGAAGTTGCAATGGAATCAGCAAATAAAGCCTTGTCCATCTTTGACTTAAAGCCATTTCCATCCTGAAGTGCTTTCTCATCCTCTGCGTCAAAGATACCGCTTCTCTTACCGGTTCCGACAAAGGTTCCGATTGTATCAAATGTATCGGATAAACTGAATGCAAAGATTGTCATTAATACAAGAGGAATTCTGGAAGCATCCTTAAAAAGAGATACAATTCCCTCTGAACCGAGAGCGGAACCAAACACGGTACCTAAGCTCTTAAAGGAATCTGCAAGACCGGAAGTTCCTTTTAAATCAGAAATGTTAACAACACCCATGGGAATACCGATAATGGTTGTTGCAGCTATACCAATCAGGATAGCGCCTTTTACCTTTAAAACTAATAATACAAATAATATAAGAATGCCGATAAGGGCAAGAATAACTTTTTTATCATTAAAGTCCACAAGTCCGGGAATTGCACTGCTGCTTCCGATGATTGTTCCGCCATCCAGTGCTGTATATGTTCCGGGATCTAATGTAAATTTGATTAAACCGGCATTCTTAATTCCTATGTAAGCGATAAAGATACCGATACCACCTCCGATAGCACTCTGGAGACCGGAAGGAATTGCTTTTACGATCAATTTACGTACTTTTGTTACAGTTATAAGAATATTGATAAGTCCGCATAAAAATACCATTGCTAAAGCTTCTTTCCAGGAAAATCCCAGAAGAAATACTACAGTATAAGTAAAGAATGCATTCAATCCCATACCAGGAGCCTGTGCATAAGGCACATTAGCAAACAACCCCATTACCAGCGTACCAACAACAGATGAAATAATTGTTGCTAAAAATATTGCTCCAAAGGGTATTCCTGTCTGGCTTAATATCTGCGGATTTACAAATATGATGTAAGCCATTGCAAAGAAGGTTGTGATACCCGCTACAATTTCTGTAGAAACCGTAGTGCCATGTTCTTTCAGTTTAAAAAACTTTTCCATAACTTTCTCCTTTTGATTGTTAACAAATTTACCTATACAGGCGAACACTGATTATTATAATAGATTACGTCGGTTTTTGAAAGTTTTCTTTTCTATTCCTTTTATTATTATTCATAATGTTATTTATTTGATTAGCTTATATATTCATAGTAAGTGTATATTTTATACTTAAGGGTTTTATGGTATAATTAAGGAAACGGTATCGTGAAAGGAATAATATATGTTTTATCAGATTAAGGACAGGCTCTGTCCCATCTCTATGAAAGAATACGATCCCTCCATACTTACACTAGGCATTATCAGTCTAAAGGAACTGACCGAGTGTTATGCCTCCTTTGGTTTCTCTCAAACCACTGTTATGGAATGTCAGGATACTACAAGAAAGCTTCATGGCATTATGGGAATATACGATGATTATCATTTCTGTATTATCACAGCAATTGATACAAAGTATTTTATCCATCTTGAGGACAGAATAGGCATCTATATTAAAGAAAATTTATTTTTAGTTGTGATTATCAAAGATCAGGATAACAGCATCCATATGGATCTATTTGATTCCCTGGATAAGCTGAACTTATCCAAGATTTCTCTGGAAAGGCTGATCTATGGATTTCTGGAGAGACTTCTTATTAATAATTATGAGATGCTGGAGGAGATCGAAAACACAATAAGTGTATATGAAGAGAATATTGATGATAACAGATTACCAAAAGATTTTTATCATGAAATTGCCGGTGTAAGAAAGAGACTGCTCCTTCTGGATAATTATTATGAGCAGCTCATCTTCATCGGCGAAGAACTTAAGGACAATTCTATTGGTCTTTTTGACGAAGGACATCTTCGTTATTTCAAGCTATTTACCGACCGTGTCAACAGGCTTAGCGAAAACGTCAGAAAACTTGATGATTACAGCATCCATGTAAGGGATGCCTATCATGCAAGGATGGATTATAATCTTAACAACATCATGAAATTGTTTACTGTAATTACTACTATTTTTCTGCCTCTAACTTTGATTGTAGGCTGGTATGGAATGAATTTTAGCAATATGCCGGAACTAAGGTGGAAATTCGGCTACCCATTTGTTATCCTCCTCAGTATTGTAGTAGTAATTATAAATATATTGTATTTCAAAAGAAAGAAGTTCCTATAACACCTCTTTCTCTTTATCAGGGTCCTCTGCATACTCTCTGAAAAATTCATCGGCTACAAACTCTGCGCTCTCTGCCCACATCAGAGAGCCTGTTTTTTGCAGCGTCTCATATGCTTTTGAACGGTAGAATTCATAAAGACAGTCATCAAAGGTTTTGCCGGTTTCTGCGGCAATCAAGCGTACAACATGTTCAACTTTCATAAGGATATCAAGAGTAATATCCTGATCTCTATAGCAATAAAGGGTCTTCATACTTTCCTCCATGGATTGGGCTTTTACCGGCTTAAGTTCTTTCCGGCCCAGATATGTCAGGTATTTCAGAGCTTTTTGTGTATGCAGGGATATCTGATCATGAGCCTGAAAGGGACGCAATTGTTCCAGTGCTGTTTCCTGGTTATAGATTCCTGCTACATAAAGAGCGATTGTTCTCATAATATTGTCATCCGCTACCGGTCCTATTACAATATCATATGTGTGCTGAATTCCTCCGTAAAGCCTGTTGTCTTTAATCATTGAAAGCCATTCGCTGGTAAGTCCCGGATACTTCATTACGGAAAGCTCTTCTGTTAATTGAAGTTTAAATTCCATAACGAATCTGCCTTCACCGCCGTACCGAATGTACATGTTTTCTGCCCAGCCCTCTGCCTGTTCTCTGAAGGTTGTGGTATAAAAGCCTCTTCCGAAATCCCTTTTGTCCTTTGAAAAACTCAAATCAACCTGGTCAAACTTTACATTCGTCCCATGGTACAAATATATTTCATTTTGCATCCAGCACTCTCCTTAAAATGTCCTCCACAAAGTATATGCTCTCCTCCATACTTTGTGTATGCAATGTCTTGTACTGTAACCGTAAGAGGTCTATAATACCGTTGCACCGAAATAACAAAAAGACTTCCCAGGTCTTCATATTGTGGTTTTTAGCATAGCCTTCAATGGCCTCTATCACCATAAGGTTCTTGTCATTTTCCAAATCCACACTATCCCTCCGTTCACTTTTGTTACATCTTTATGTACCGTTGATTTTGAAATGCCAAACTGCTTCGCTGTCTGCCTCACGGTCGCATTGTTGTCGATTATGTAGTTGGCTATTTCCACTGCTCTTTCTTCTATATAGCCTTTCAAAAGGATATCCCCCTATTGTACTTGTTTCTATAATTGTATGCATGACTATTACAAATTATATCCGGTTACTTCAAAGGAAATATAGAAAAATGCCGTAAATCAGCCGCATAGACTGTTTGAAGAAACAGCCTGTCAGCTAACTTACGGCAGGATAATATATGCCTATACTTTAATTTGTAGAACCGTCTACTTCACCGTCATCGCCGCCGGTAATTTTTACTACGACCTTATTCGGCAAACAGATGATGCTCTCACCGGTTTTATTTATCTTTCTTGATTTTACACATATTTTATCCGGGCAGCTTGCCTCAGTAACATCAGCATAACCATCCTTTATTACAAGGAGATTAGTGCTTCCGTTAACACCATGTATCGTGGCAGAGATATCTTTGTTTAAAGGGTACTCCTTATAAACCGCACCATCCACTGTGACCACCACCATCTTACCGTCCTTTTGTGTAAACCGAAAGGCCAGAAACCCTACTAGAGCTAAAACCAATATCACTCCTAATAAAATAATATCTTTCTTTTTTACATATGTGTTCTTATCCAAAGGTAACTCCTTATCTAATCCTTTTGTGTCAGGCTTTCTTATACTTTCTTCTCGTAGCCAATCCGCCTCTTATGTGCCGTTGTGCTTTATTCAACATAAGAATCTCATTTACAGCACTATAAAGCTGCTTATTAATACACGGCAGTCTATCCTGCAGATCTTTATGTACGGTTGATTTACTGACACCATACCGGATAGCCGTCTCCCGTACAGTCGCTTTTTGTTCAATCGTATAATTGGCTAGCTCAATTATTCTCTCCTCCATATATGGATGCATACCAGGGCCCCCAAGCTTGTTTTTTCTAATATATGCCTGTTTGTCCCCTTATATGTCAGAAGAAAATACCCTTTAGAAGCCTTCAGTACGCCTTAATTTACGTAGTTTATTCCGCTTAACAGCACCTTCCCATTCAGCTCTTTGAACCTCTGTTGTCAGGGTGAGCTTTGGAACCTTCACCGGTCTGCCATCCTTATCGATTGCGACATATACCAGATATGCCCGGTTAATTGGTTTTCTGGTCCCTGAGAGTTCTTCCAAATAAGTATCTACTCTTATCTCCATGGATGTAGTTCCTACATGTGTGATTCTGCCGATAAGCACAATTGTATCATTGATAAAGGCACCTGCTTTAAATTGAAGATTATCGATTGCTGCTGTTGTAATGTCACACTCCGCATGTCGTTTTGCAGTGATGCCTCCCACAATATCAATCCATTCCATCAGCTGCCCGCCAAAGAGCCTTCCGCTTCCGTTGATATGGCCAGGCATCAGAAGGTGAACCTGTTCTGTGATAGATTCTTCTACTGTTTTTGCTTCCTTCATAGTATCTTTCCTTCCTGCAGATTATCTTTTGCATTGCCTTAAGGTTATTCCTTCTCCCACTCTAACATTATCTAATCGCCTTGCTTTTGTCAAGGGCGTTCCTGTTTCGTGAAAGAATAAAAGGTCAGGGTTGTATGAAATACAAGGGGGACTGAGGGCGGACGATGACAGCTTGTTCCGTTGAGGTATTTATCTGGTTCAGGGTTTCGAATTCCACTAAGATGACACCCTTTATTCCAGGCAGGCTAAATTACACCAAACTCGCTTCTGCCTTTTGGTTATGTAACATTCTGCGCTCAAACATGGTGTAATTTAGCCTTGTCATAAAGGCTATCATCTAAGTGTCATACGAACCCCCTCAATAGATAAATACCTCAACGGAACAAGCTGCCATCTGTGTATAGCCTTAAATTTCCTATGTATTTATTACAAGGCAAAGTAGTATTGAATGGTAAATATACTTTTATACTCTATGATTAGATATGATTAAATTAGATTCTGCTGTGTAGTGTATTCCTTTTACTACGTAAAAAAGCCTGTAATATCTCCTCATGCATGTATGCAAGCACACTGCATGCCGGAAATGTTACAGACCTTTTCTAATTTACAAAAAGAAGGTATCAAAATGGGAGGCTATGAGGCTATATATGGCTGGGTATAATTAATTATTCAGAAAATAAAGGTGTGGATAAATATCTTTCACCGGTATCAGGCAGAAGTACCACAATGGTCTTTCCTTCATTTTCAGGACGTTTAGCAATCTGTGTTGCAGCCCAGGCTGCTGCACCGGAGGAGATACCTACTAACAGGCCTTCTGTTTTAGCAATCTCTCTGCCAGTTGCAAAAGCATCTTCATTATCAACTGTTATAATCTCATCATAAACTTCGGTATTTAAAATCTTCGGAACAAAACCGGCTCCAATACCCTGAATCTTATGAGGGCCAGGGGTTCCCTTGGATAATACAGGGGATGCACTGGGCTCTACGGCAATTATTTTTACATCGGGATTCTGGCTCTTTAAGTATTCGCCAACACCTGTAATCGTACCGCCGGTACCGATACCAGCTACAAAGATATCAACCTTTCCGTCTGTATCTTCCCAAATCTCAGGACCGGTTGTTTTTCTATGAACTTCCGGATTAGCGCTGTTAACAAACTGTCCCGGAATAAAAGAACCTTCAATTTCTTTTGATAATTCTTCCGCTTTTGCAATAGCACCGCTCATACCCTTGCTGCCTTCGGTAAGTACCAGCTCTGCGCCATATGCCTTTAAGAGATTTCTTCTTTCAATACTCATTGTCTCAGGCATTGTAAGAATGATCTTATATCCTCTGGCTGCTGCTACAGAAGCTAAACCGATTCCTGTGTTACCACTGGTAGGTTCGATAATAGTAGCACCTGGCTTTAAGGCTCCTTTTGCCTCGGCATCATCTATCATTGCTTTTGCAATTCTATCTTTTACGCTGCCGGCAGGATTAAAATACTCTAACTTTCCAACGATGGTTGCTTTGAGTTCCTTTGATGCACTGAATTTACCAAGTTCTAATAATGGTGTTCTTCCAATTAGATCTGTAAGACTTTTTGCAATCTTTCCCATAACTTATTCTCCTTTATATTCTTTTTTATAATATTCTTTTATGATCTAACTATAATCTATCACAGGTATTTTTATTTGTCAATAGATTTTATCATATTTCATATCTGTTTAGTATGAATTATTTTAGAAGGCAATAATTCATACGCAAGAATGTGCCTCCGTTATCCTCGGCACACTCTTGCAGCGTTTTGGTGATCTGTTTCTTCGTTTAGTATGTATTATTTTAAGAACATTAATTCACAAACAATAATGTGTCTCCGTTATCTTTGAACACTCTTGCAGCATTTGATGATTGTATCTTTTTTCTGTATGTCTGCCGCATTCATTGAAAAATATCTGGACATAAAAAATAACTGCCTAGGCAGTCATAATCATTTGTATTTTACTGTATCTCTCTAGTTCTTATAAATATTCTTCCAGATTACCAGTGTAAGTTTCCCCTGAACAGCAGCTGAATATTCATTCGGAGGCACTTTAAAAGCATAATTCGCTGCTAATTTCAGCCTGCCTATCAGTTCTCCCTTACTTTTATCCCTTCCGATCCGGCTGAATTCTTCCGGCAGTTGGTTTAATGTAAGTCCGTCACCTGCTATGTAACCGGTACTATCACTTTCGTTATCGGCATGCTTTATCCGAAGAGATTCCTTCAGCTCTTTCTCTGTCCCGGATATCCGATATTCTGTTGTAAAGCCCTTGAGCTCTTGGGGCAACAGTTCTTTAAGCGCTTCAAGGTTAACCGTAAAGTTCCCGACTCCTATATCGTCCTTATCCGTTACAAACCTCCAATAAATCGGATCTGCAGTCAATGTCAGATTTATTCTACCTTCCTCTGAGGCTGTCGCAGAATTTTGTTTGTCAGGAGAACTTACGGGAAAGGTAATAGATATTTCTTCTCCTTCTAATAGCTTTGGCATAGATATTTCATCAGTCCCGTCCACTGTTAGAAGCTTATCCGTTGTTTGAAAATAAGCATACATTTCTTCCCCATCAAATCGGATAACCGGAGCTTCTCCGTTGGTAACAAAGGAAGGACTGCCTTTATCTACTCTCCCGCCGCCGGCAAATGCCTTAGGGTTACTGGTGCTTCCGCCCGGTAAAAGCAACGGTACCAGAAAGAACAGAAGAAAGAGAAAAAGGAGTAAAAACCTCTTTTTCCATCGTGCCATACTTACCTCTATTCTGCCGCTTACTGCGGCATATTCAAACAATCATAACACAGAATGACTACCATATTATTACATTTGTATTATATAGAAGTACAGCACTTTTTACAAGGAAAATACCCCTTAACCGTTCGACGCCTCTCCTTATATAACAAGGAAAGTCTCCAGAAATCTTGTCTTTTATTAATATCCTAACATTTCTTTCTCTAAAACAACAGTGAAGGGGCCGTCATTTAACAACTCAACTTTCATATCCGCTCCAAACTCTCCCGCTTCTACCCGTCCATACTTTTCTTTACAACTCTTCAAAAAGTATTCATAAAGCTCTTTCGCTTCTTCCGGTCCTGCTGCATTTAAGAAGTTAGGCCTATTGCCCTTTTTACAATCTGCATATAAGGTGAACTGTGATATGGCCATAATATCTCCGTCAATATCGCTTAGTGACAGATTGGTTTTACCTTCTTCGTCCTCGAATATCCGAAGTTTCAAGATCTTGTCCAAATACTTATCAATCGTCTCTTTCGTGTCATCCTTTCCAATTCCGATGAGAAGAAGAAAGCCTCTGTTTATCCTGGACTTAACTAAACCTTCTATCGTAACTGATGCATACTTCACTCTTTGTATTACAACCTTCATAGGGGTTCCTCCTCTTCTGATACCCAATTACTTATTCTTACATTTTTCTTAAGACCCACTGAATTATCTTTTAACAATATTGTTATCTTGTCCTTCCTATGCTATAATGCCAGTATTGCATTTACTTGAAAATCAAATAATTAAATGGAGGCCTATTGATTGAAAAATCTAATTAATAAATACAAGCACGGCTGGGTCCTATCCTATTTTATCATCTATATGGTATGGTTTTCTTACCTGGAACGTACTGTTACTAAGAACTACCACGTTATCCACATTAAACTGGATGATATGATTCCTTTTAATGAGTGGTTTTTGATTCCATATTTGTTATGGTTTTTGTATATCTTAGCAACTGTTTCTTATTTCTTTCTGACTTCCAGGGGGGATTTTTACAAGCTTACAGCCTTTTTATTCATCGGCATGACCATATGCCTGATTATTTACACTATATGGCCAAACGGACAGGACTTAAGACCTAACTTGGATGCTTTGGGAAGAGATAACATTCTTATACGTATTATTCGCATTCTGTACGGAACTGACACTGCAACCAATGTATGCCCCAGTATCCATGTATTTAATTCCATCGGTGCCAGCATCGCTATCATTAAGAGCGACAAACTAAAGAAGTATAGGTGGGTGTCCGTGGGTTCGGTTATCTTAACTGTTTTAATCAGCATGTCCACTGTATTCCTAAAACAGCATTCCGTCTTTGATGTCTTTATGGGCATACTGCTTTCATTTGTAATGTACCTGGTAGTCTATGTATTAATAGCAGGAAAACAGACATCCAAAGCAAAAGAAAAAGAAATATTTGCAAAGGTTTAATTTATACGTAAAATAGCTCTATTACAAAAATCTATGGGTTCGCTTTAAGTGAACCCATAGATTTTTCTTGATATACGATATCCAACTTCAACAATTTTTCTTCCGGCCTTTCCGGGTAGTGTCATGGACCTGCCAAGGACTTTATTATGAATTCTATGATAGAGCCTTCTGTTGTTTTTCTCGAGATATTCCCAGAGTTCTTTTTTCTTGGCAAGGCTCTCCGGCGTATTTTCTTTGATTAGAAAAACAGAGGAAACCGCCATCATCATCGTCAGATACTTAATCATGTAATTCTTAAGCTTACGGTTCTTGATTGCCATAATATCTTTATAATCAATCATTATCTTAGTGATACGAATCTGCTGATCAATTCTTTTAATCATATTCTTTTCATTAACGGACTGATCATCACGGCCGATGAAATAGCGATATAAATTCACATCCAAATAATACAAGGTTTTCACATAGGGCAGAGGCTGATAAACAAAAATATTATCCACATAAAAGGTGTGGCTTGGAAGCTTTAGTCCACAATCTTTTAATAACTTGGTGCGGTAAATTGCAGCATGCATGATGATCTGCTGGCTTTGCTTAAAGAACATAATATCGTTCCAGGTAAATATCTTCTCCTGGGGAAGCGCTGTCTTATAATCCATTACTTTGTGTTTATTAATGCTTGGTTTTTCATAGACATAATTGGCAATAAACAGGTCTACCATTTTGCCGTCTGTTACCAGACTTCTAAGAGTGGATAAAACTTTTGCCAGGGCAGCTTCATTTACCCAGTCATCACTGTCAACTACTTTAAAATACAAACCGGTTGCAGCCGCAAGTCCGGTATTCACCGCTTCACCATGACCTCCGTTTTCCTGATGGATAGCTTTGATAATATCCGGATAGCGCTTAGCATAGTCATCTGCTATGGCGGCAGTATTGTCTTTTGAACCGTCATTAACAATAATTATCTCCATCTCGTCTTTTCCGGTCAGCAATGTCTTAATAGCGTGCTCCATATATTCCTGAGAATTATAGCATGGTATCGCAACACTTAGCAACTTCATATTTGTACCCATCACCTATTGCAGAACTCCAATCGTAATTCTGCAATACTGCCACAATAAAATCATGTGAAACAAGTTCACAGAGTGAAAGAAGACCCTGTGGCATCCTTTCATATCTATATTTTCTTTCACTCCCTATATTTGTTCTCAAATTTTGGTATTCCTATACCTATTATATAGAGTTTATCTAAAACATCAATCAGGAAAGCCAATGTTAATATATAATTAAGTATTCCTTCATAAATATCATCAACTTTCTGGCAAATAGGTAAAGAACAGATTGCCTGCATTTTCGAACATAGTACCTGCATCCTTTAAACCGATCTTCATGGTTTTTCCGAGTTCCGGATCAATGACTGTTATATTATACATATCATAACCTATTATCAATACCGCTTTTCCCTTACTCTTTATTCCAATGACCGGTTGATTCTTGTTCAAATAATATAATACCTGGTCTAAGTCGCTCCCTGATATATTCAGATAAGCATCGGCAAACTTTTCCTTCAGCATAGCTGCAAGGCTGCTGCCTTCCTTGGGATAGGTATCCTCATATCCTTTTTTATAGCCGCTTAACATGGATACACATGCCCTTAGGCTATCACCGCTTCCATAAACAGGCTGAATTCCGGATACGCTGACCTGCGTATTTCGTATACCTCTTTCCCATATGATCTGCTGACGGCTATTCACAACTATACCAGCCAGATTATAGGCGGCCCTCACCGCATCACCAGCATTTTCGTATGACCCCGCCACGTCTCCCATGGCATAAACAATGAAAGCCGGCAGTGTAAGAACGGAGTCTTTCAACCTTAAGGTAGTATCTTCCGTAATAATAGTATTTTTTGTTTTAGTAAGTGAGGGCAGCTTCTCCATAATAGAGTTGCCCGGCAGGGAAATATAGTACTCTGTCAAAGTCTTTTCCGTAACCCTCTGATTAATGCGAAATGCCTTACTGCTATCAGTTACCCGGTTTAGAATATAATCATCAGGGGCTTCTTCATAATCCCCCGAACCATCCTTCTTCTCCCTTTTAAGGGTAATGATATTTCCGGCCACGGACGCCCCGGTAATATAATATCCGCTCTTTTTATATTCCTTTAGTACGTTTTTATCCTTATCAGATATCTCAATCTTATAAAGAAGCGTCATAGGGGTTCCATCCGGGGAAAGTACGCTGGCATTCTCCTTGGCATAGCCATAGATAAGATTGTTATCTATCTTACCAAGCAAGTTTATAACTTCACCCTCCGGTGCTTTAAAACTGTCCTTTACGCCTGTTTCCAGATCCAGAAGGGATATCTCAGTAACATTCTCTTTATCCTGATTATTCTCCCAGGCAATATAATGCTGGTTAACATCCACGATATAATTTTCTTTCTTCACATTTTCTGCTATGACTGTAAGATTATTCGTAATAAGATTATAGGAATAAATTTTGTTATTGAGTATAAAGTAAAATACCTGCTGGTTGTTAACATAACTGAAGCCATCCAGCTCTTCCTTTAAAAGCTGGTAAGTTATGCTCATTGGTATATAAAGAAGTTCTTCAATACGGTTCTCTCCGCTGTAGTAGCGATAGAATATCATACCAACGCAGCCTTCATATGCTCCTCTGTTCATGTAACCATAAACCATAAAATCTATATTACCATCATCATCCATCTTAAGAAGCTGAATGTCATGTTCTCCATAAATATCCCTGGTATAATCGGTATCGTCCTGCCTGAAGGAAAATACTCTTGTCATCTTATTTTCTATCTGATTATAATACCACAACTCACCCATCCGCACGAAGGAGAGCTTATTTTTCTTGCTATCCGTTAAGTATGGAATGTCCGGATTCTGGGTGATGCCAAGTTTAAACTCACTTTTTGCCAGGCTCGTTAGCTTCAGATCAAAATAGGATTCCATTGTCCTGTTATAATTTAACAAATACATCCTGGTGCTCGTATATCTGACCCGGTAGAACTCCCTTACCTGATAGAGTTCTTCACCAGATTCTGTCTTTGCTTTTATCGTATAATTTAAGTTTACCGATGCTGTATCAGTATTTATCTCATCTATGGTTGGAATTACGGGTCCGACAATCTCCGGCTTTAGGCTGCCCCAGGTGATAAGTTCAAAACTCGAATGGATATCCACATAGGCCAGAGAAGTACTGTTTGCACTGCTGTCAGGCTCAAGATAGGCAATGATGTCTGTGGCTTTCTCTTTATCCATTATGGAATCATGAAAGCTCATAATAAATTCCAGTTTCTCTGTCAGATAGGAATTGTCTATTCTTTTAACCTGTGTATAATAATTCATCTTTCTGCTTTTGCTCGTAACAAGGGTAAGCTTAACCGAGTACTCTTTGCTCATAGTGAGTTCCGGCTTCAGTTTGATATGGGCAGTTTTATTATCCCCTTCCTTTTCCAGTGCATTGATAGTGCCGGAATCCAGCAGGCTGCTCTCTTTTGTATCTCTTAGCTCATAAAGCACACGCTTTACATCATTTCCTTTTCCATCAATAACAATATCAAAACTTTGGTCAGAGGATAAAGGTGTAATAGCTTCCCTTACCAGATTCGCATCCAGATTGGTGCTGTAGCCATGGAGAAGGTTGCATTCTTTGTTATCCTGCCTTATTGTAACAACAGGAAAAGAGGTTTCACCCATTGCAACGGTTCCCTGTGTCTGATTCACTTCTTCCTCAATATCTTTTGAAAAATAGTAAAGGGCACCGCCAAATATAAATAATAATATAATAATTCGATATACGTGCTTTAGCATATGTCCACATCCTTACTAAGCAAATCATATAGCTTTGGTCTGACTCCTAAGAATTCTATCAGCTCTTCATATTCCTTAGAGCCTTTTATTCCTGCTGCATTGGTTTCTGCTTTGGAAGAATCCTGCCTGTCTTTTGCCTGTTCAGCAGTCTCTCCATGCTTTCTCTTTACAGCCCGAATTAAAATATTCTTAGGTGTATGTTCCATATCAATGAACTCCAGAATCTGAGTCTTATAGCCTGCTGACTCTAAAAGCTCTGCTCTTAAGCCGTCCGTTGCCAGGGCTGCTATTCTTTCCTTTATTAATCCATATTTCAGTATAGGGTTTAATAATTCACTTTTTATTTGGCGGTTTAATTCATGCTGACAGCAGGGAACTGACAATATTACCTCGGCTCCCCATTTTACAGCCTTATACAGTGCATAATCCGTGGCCGTATCACAGGCATGCAGTGTTACTACCATGTCTACTTTATCAACACCTTGATAATCTGCGATATCACCTACTAAAAAGTTCAGTTTATCATAACCGTACTTAACCGCCAAAGCATTACAATTGGCGATTACATCCTTTTTCAAATCAAGTCCTATAATGCGTACAGCATAACCTTTCACAATCTTTAGGTAATAATACATGGCAAAGGTAAGATAGGATTTTCCGCATCCAAAGTCAAGTACCGTTATTTCTCTGTCCTTCTTTAATGCAGGCAGAATATCTTCAATAAATTCCAGAAACCGATTTATCTGCCGGAATTTATCATACTTCTCCTTTATAATCTTTCCTTCATGATTCACCACTCCAAGGTCAAATAAAAAGGGAACAAAAGTACCCTCCTGTATAATGTACGCCTTTTCACGGTTATGAGAGGTATTGTTCCGCGGCGCTTTGCCGGCGGCCGGCAGCTCATTCGCTTCCGTCGACTGAAGTTTCTTAACCTTTAGGGTTTCCTTCCCCTTACTGCTGATTAACATTGTAACTTCTTTTTTCGTGCTTCTTAGCAAAAGCTGTTTCATCAACGGACCCATCCACTGGTTCAGCATTCCTATTAGCACATTTTTTTCCACATTTTTATGAAACACTTGATTATTTCTATATTCACAAACCTGAAACAAATCTTCATTCTTTATTGTAACTGGCCTTACCGTAATCTTCTTTGTATCTTCTCCCTTTACCGGATTACTGATTATCATATCTGTAAAATCTATATTCAGATTTTCCTCTATAATAGATAAATTATAGTCTTCCATCTTTCTAACCTCTTTCATCCTGCATTAAACACTTTCGATAATTCTCAATCTCTCTTATCACAAGCTAAATGAATACTGTCACTAGTGCTGTGACTAGTGCTGCAACCATTGTATCATAATGAATAAAATATTCCTACTGTTTTTATTTTTTAGGTTAACGGTTGGAACAGGGCTGCATATATTAGTTACAAAATGATATTGCACATGATAGGAGGATCTAATGAAATATTCTCGTCCAGAATATTCACCTTCCAACAATTCTTTTGGTAAATCCGGTATTCCAAATTATACCACTCAGCCGGCAAATTCTTTCGCAGAGGGTAAACAACCCTTTGTCGACTCCATTTATTCGGATCTTCTCGGAACAAAATCCGCAATGAATTTAAGCTATACCGGAATCTCTCCGTCAGATTTTGATAGAAGGGTAAACTCCATGCAGGATACTTTCACTACTCCCACAGTTGGTACATTACCTGGAGGTACCGCACCTGTTCAGCCTGGGACTACCTCTCCTTTTACCCCTGTATCTCCGGTAACCCCAACTCCTGCCGTAACATTTCCTGCAGGAACAATTCCTGTTATCCCTAACAGACCCAGTTCCCCAAGACCACTCTCCCCGACAACTCCTAATACTCCCGGGTTTACATTACCTGGAATAACTACTCCCACCGCAAGGCCCGGACTTCTTACCCAGCCTGCTATGCCCATCTCACCTACCAGACCTACTATACCGGGTATGAGCACTATGCCAGGTATGGGTACTATGCCGTCAAGACCTACTACTCCAGGGATGAACACCATGCCAGGTATGAACACTATGCCGGGTATGGGCACTATGCCATCAAGACCTACTACTCCGGGGATGAACACTATGCCAGGTATGAACACTATGCCGGGTATGGGCACTATGCCGTCAAGACCTACTGCTCCTGGCATGGGTACTATACCAGGTATGAACACTATGCCGGGCATGGGCACCATGCCGACAAGGCCTACTACTCCGGGGATGAACACTATGCCAGGTATGGGCACTATGCCGGGTATGGGCACTATGCCATCAAGACCTACTACCCCGGGTATGAACACTATGCCAGGTATGGGCACTATGCCATCAAGACCTACTGCTCCAGGCATGAACACTATGCCAGGTATGGGCACTATGCCAGGTATGAATACTATGCCGGGTATGGGCACTATGCCATCAAGACCTACTACCCCAGGGATGAACACCATGCCAGGTACTGGTATGCCTGCTAGACCTACCATGCCGCCAATACCAACCGCACCTGCCAGACCTACTACCCCTACTGCTCCGGGAACTACATCACCTACCATACCGACCGTACCTGGCTTTACAACTCCTACCATGCCAACGTCTCCCTTTAATCAGCCAGGTTCCACTATGCCCCCCAGCAGCACTTTACCCACTGGTTTTACCATCCCGGCAGCACCTGCAACTACTCCGGCTACCCCGGTGTTTACCCTTCCTGCCCTTCCTACTATCCCTTATATTCCTGACATTCCTTCCGTACCGGGAGATGTCACAATGCCAAGAAACAACGGAAATACCATCTCAACCCTTCCCAACCCTTCCAGCTCATTTCCGGGAACTATTTTGCCTACTATTCCTCCGGCTCCGGGCTTTATTCCAAGGGCACAGGATTATTCCGATAGCGAGGCAAATCACCGGGATGAATATGACTATAACTACAACCAGGGTTATTCTGCCGGTAACATTTATTTGACTGACATGTCTCCTTATCATGTACCTCTTGCCGTTCCTATGATGCCTTTGTATGGTTATGATAACTGTGAAGACGCTGCTAAGGATTTTGATTATATGAAACAGTTGTATCCCAAACAGGCTAAGATGATGTTATCTTTAATCGAAGAAGAATGTGATAAATTGGAATATGACGGAAGCTGTATGTTTGATGAGTATCCGGACAGAGTTTATTTAAGCCGCCTCGTAGATAAAATCTATACCAACCTTAATACAGTAAAACAGTCCAGTGTAAATGAAAACACCGCAGCTGATAACACTGATTGGCTAAAAGACATGACAGAAGTGCTCCTTTACAATGAAATGCTTGAGCGCCGTAAACGTTACAGAGGCAGAAAACGCTGGTTCTAATAAAAACGATGCATAAAAGAGGCTCACGGCTTCTTCTATGCATCATTTTTATACACACAGATTAATACCCTCCATTAATTACCGGTGTACCTAGGTAGACAATGGTGGTGTCTGTGTCTTTATCATATTGTATCGCAATGTGAATATTTATTTTAGTACCCATAGAGGTAACATATTCTTTCAGAATTCCGCTGTAGGCATACACCGTATAAAGCTCTGCTTCTCTGTTTGCATAAGCTACTTTACCTCCAAGGCTCTCTATCATGCCATCGGAAATCTTGTTCATACTCTCCAGGCTCAAATGTCCTTTATACGTACTGGAAAGCTGCATCGTTGTCTGTACATTTTCCGTTTTCAGATCTTTTAAAGCTTTTTCAAGCAGTTTTCGGTATTGCATCAGACTTTCAGTATTCTCATATAGCTTAAGCCTGATTAACATGTAGTGATGAAAATTAGATTTTCCGGCATCATCCTGCTGTTTTAAGGTTACCACTTTAATGGAGGTATCTGCATTCTTTCCATCTTTTTCATAAACCATTTCTGTTTCCTGACCATTATTTGAAACTATCGGAGCCTTTTCCATTTTAAGTCCAATGCTGTCAGCCAGGTAATATATATCGCTTTCTTTCTCTTCCTCACTTAAATTACTCTCACCGATACTGGCACACATCTCCAGTTCATAGGCTGATACATTACTATTCGTACTGACAAATGCCTGTAAAAGGCTTGTCTTAGGTATCAGCAGATGGTTTACCCCAACCTGTACAACAACTGCTATCCACAGTACACCCAAAATATAAAGCCATACTTTTTGGTTCTGTTTCAGCAATGTACTCCCTAACTGCTTATAAATACTTTGTTTTGTGTCCATATAACACCTCCGCCAATGTTATCCATACTTTCTTATATGGTATTTTTACCCATTGGCAGGAGATTATTCATAAACATTCTTTATTTCCTGCTATTCTATAGAATCGGAAATTTTATATTAATCTTCAATCTGGCTGATTCTTCTGATATGTCTTTCGTCCTGTGAGAAAGGTGTATCCAGGAAGGTATCAACTATCTTAAGTGCATGCCCTACTCCAACTACTCTGCCGCCCAGTGCAAGGATATTAGCATCATTATGCTGTCTGGTAGCTTCTGCGCTAAAACAGTCATGGCATAGTGCAGCGCGAATACCTTTTATTTTATTGGCAGTAATTGAAATACCAATTCCAGTGCCGCAGATCAGTATACCAAGTTCACACTCTTTGCTTAATACTGCCTCCGCCACCTTCTTTGCATAAACAGGATAATCACAGGATTCCTCCGTATAAGTACCGTAATCTTTATATGCCACACCTTTGCCTTCAAGGTGTTTTATAATTTCCTGCTTTAATTCATATCCGCCGTGGTCACATCCTAATGCTATCATGCATTCTCCTCCTCATTCAGTTTATATACTGTTTTCTTCACAAGTCTTGCTAACTCTACATAGCAGTCTTCATAATCTATAAGAGTTCCTCCATAAGGATCAGTCACATCGCCGCTTTCTCCGACAAACTCCTTAATGGTATAAGTATTCCCTGTATCTTTAAAATCCTCTATGACACTTTGCTTTTGCTTTTCTGTCATTGCCAATATCAATGTATTTTCGTCTATATCTGAATTCTTAAGAGGTTTTGAGAAATGTCCTTCTAATTCCAGGTTATGATTCTTTAACACTGTATCTGCCTTCGGGTTAAATGGCTCTGAAAATAAAACCACCAAACCTCTGGAAGTCACTTCAATATCACTGTTGGTCTCCATGCTCTTATATATAGTCTCAGCCATGGGGCTTCTGCACGTATTTCCGGTACAGACAAAAATAATCTTCTCATATTTTATCATACTAACCTCCATGCTAACATGTTATACTTTTTCAATATGATATCCGGCTGCCTTAAGAAGCCGATTCATAATAGCTTGTCCCAGGGAATTATCATAAAAGCTCTCAGAAAAAATATAATCCGCCTGTTGTGTGTCAAATTCGCGAAGTATCTGAAATAACCCGGCTGCAATTGTTTTCTCATCTTCCCTGGTTCCAATTACTTCCACGCTTCCATAATGATAAGCCTCCGCTGTTTCTTTCGTTGCAATAATTCCTACCCTATAGCCCTCTGCCTGCTTTACGGCAGCTGCTGAATTGATTGCCCGGATGACATTATCGCTTTCACCCTCATATATGGTTAATTGTCCTTTCGGTGCATAATGCCTGTATTTCATCCCCGGTGCTTTTGGCTTAAAATCATCATTATCAGGCTTTTTAAATAAACCCTTATCATATTCTGCCTCACCGGTAATCTCTTTTATATCTTCTAATGTAATAAACCCCGGCCGCAAGATAACCGGCACCTTACCGGTAACATCAACAATAGTGGATTCCAGCCCGATATCTGCCCTTCCACCGTCAATTATCATCTCTATTCTTCCGTCCATATCTTCCAGCACATGGTCTGCCGCAGTAGGACTTGGTCTTCCGGAGGCATTTGCACTGGGGGCAGCAATATAAGCGCCTGATTGTCTGATTAATTCATAGGCAATGGGATGGGACGGCATCCGAATAGCCACAGTATCAAGCCCTCCAGTAGTTTCCAAAGGGACTTTATTGCTTTTTTGAAAGATAAGGGTTAAAGGCCCGGGCCAAAAAGCCTGTGCCAGCTTTCTCCCAAGGGGAGAATCTCCTTCTGTTAAATCCTCCAGTGCCTTGATAGAACTGATATGCAGAATCAGAGGATTATCTGAGGGCCTTCCCTTGGCAGCATATATCTTTTTTGAAGCATCGCTGTTTAATCCATCGGCTCCAAGTCCATATACTGTCTCTGTCGGAAAAGCCACTAATCCTCCCTGCCTAATGATATCCGCAGCTTCTGTTATTTTTGCACTGTCTATTTGATTACTGTTTATTTTTATTATTTTAGTCTTCATTCGCTTTACCTAAACCGTAATTTATATTTCATTTCCGGTATTTCTTTTGCATAACAGCTACATTATAACACCATATCCAGCCTAATACCATGTTTATTTATTTTCCAAGGTATTGAGGTAGCGGAAAATCCCAAGATGTATTGACCATGCAAGCTTTTCCTGATAATCATCCTTCAATAAAAGGGCTGCCTCTCTGCTATTGGACAGGTATCCGCATTCAACTATAATAATGGGGCAGTCTGTTTTTCTCAGCATATAATAGGAATCATTGGATTTGGCTTCTCTTTTGTTTCCGTCCTGCAAAGTTTCCTTTAACTGGCTTTGCATAATCTTAGCAAACTCTTCACCAGACTTGGACTTCGTATAATAAAATACCTGGGCTCCTTTAATTGCTTCACTGGTATAGCTGTTTTGATGGATACTGACAACTAACACTGCTTTGCTGTTATTAATGATATCCACCCGTTTACGCATATCAGCAGCTTTTTTATTACTATCACCGCTGCTGTAAAGTCCGCTGTCCGTGTCTCTGGTCATAATTACCTTAATATCATTTTGCTCCAAGAGCTTTTTCAGCCTCAAAGCTATGGATAAATTGATATCCTTTTCCAAAGCACCATTTATCCCTACTTTTCCGGGATCATATCCGCCATGCCCTGGGTCCAGAATAACAGTTATCTGCCCGTCCGTTTTACCTGTTTTGGTATCCCTCTGCATTACATCAACGGAGGGGTCGTTTAAGGTATAAACTGCCAGGCAGACAAAGCATAAAAACAATATGTGGAAATAGTTCCTGTAAAGTTTTCTGTGGTTTTTCACAATATAAATCCATTCAGGTTGTTTTACTATATTCTATGAGTAAAAGCCCTCCCCTATGAATCACATTACAATATGAATTTTTAATTCATATATTTTGCAATAACATTCCAGATGTCATCCTTCTCAAGTCCAAGCTTCCAACCGGCAATTCCGGCTACATTTCCCTTTGAAACTGCTTTTAACTTAGCTTCCATGGAATCCTCATCTTCCAGCCACATCTTATATACATCACCGTCTTTTGTAAATTCTCCATAGTATTGACCTGTCTTATCATCCCATTTTGCAGTGACACCGTTATCGATAAGCAGATTTGCTGCAGCATTCATACCATAAGCTTCAGATGATATCTTCACCGTTCCATCCTCATTTTTTGCCTCTTTCCACAATCTTGTGTAGAAAGGTAAGCCAATTATTACTCTTTCTTTGGGAACAGATTTCAGGATTTCACTCACCGCATTCTCTACAAAGCCTACAGAGGATACGGAACCACTTTCTTCTGAATTGCTGTGGTGTTCATCATAAGCCATAACGATAACATAATCAGCTACAATTCCCTGCTCCTCCCAATCATAATGAGAATTATAACTGGCCGGTACATAATTGTCTATGGAAAGTACGATGCCATTACTTCTGCACTTAACTGACAGCTCACGTATGAACTGGATATAATCCTCTCCGGCATCCTGAGGAATATTTTCAAAATCAATATTTATACCGTCTATTCCATCTTTGATGGTTTCTGCGATCAGTTCATTTACTAATTTTTTTCTGCTGGATGTGGATGAAAGCACCTTTTTCTTATCAACATCCGTATTAAAATCATCTACCAGTGCCCACACTTGAATACCCATATTATGTGCGCGTTCAACATAGCTCTCACTGGCAAGAGAAGTAATTCCTCCTTTATTGTCCGAAAGTTTAAACCAGGTAGGGGATACACAAGTTACCCCTTTTGCATCCTCTAATAGAGTTGCCAGATTACTGTTGGCCGAGGTATTGGTGACCTGATGCCATACCAGGTTCACTTTATTGTCCTGTGTAATATGTGAATAAGCCGGAGCCTTATAATTGCTTTTCAATTCGCTATAACCAGGTTTTATTACCCGGTTTGTCTTCACATAACCGATAATACCGTCTTTTGTAATTACTTTATAGAATTTTCCGCTTGTTACTTCGCTGGTATCAACAAGTGTAAGCTCTTCTCCTTCTTTTAACTCCTTTAGGATATCACTTTTAATACTTGACTTGTACCTAAGTTCGGTTTTCTTCTTAACCTTTGATGTAAGGATATCTCCCCATTTATACTCAATCACAACTCTGGAAGGGGATTTATAGAAAGTATAGTTCATATCAGTATACTGTTTCACAAAATCTATTGCTACATATGCATTCTGATTTTCCATGATAACCGGTTCATAGTCTGTTTTTACCTGACTGTTATTTTCATTATAAAAGCTATTGCCGATTTCAGCTCTTATAATTTCAGTCGGTGTGGTATAACTTAGAATATTCTCGTTAGAATCCCAGTAAAATCTTTTATTAAAGATATCTGCCACGGTATAATAATCAAGATATACCTGACCATCTTTTAATAATCCCTGTTTTTCATAAAGAGTATCCTGTAAAATGATCTGGACTTCGTCACCCTTAACCTGATAATAATCTGTAAGGGCCATTTGTTTATGGCTGGGAGTAAATTCCTTAATAACAGCAGATAGTATAATAACCAGCAATATTACCAGAGCAAGTGAGATTCCTGCCACTGTCATATTCCTTTGTTTTCTCATAATAAACCTCCATAAAGCGCGCTTTTCCTATTATTATAGCATTGAATCTGACAGTAGTCATTAGAAAAATCTACTTTTTTACATAATTCCCTTGTAGGCTTTAGCCGGTATGCAAATGAAAGTGGGATTCTTTTTAAAAGCTTTCTTTATTATCACCCTTCAATGGAGCTTTTAGTATAAGGGGCTGTTGCAAAATAGCCATAATAATCTCTAAAACAGGACTGGGTGTATAATAATACATTTTGCGTCGACTGGCCGAGCTCTTCTTGTGAAGCGGAGCGTTTTGAACGAGCGAGGGAAAAGCAGTTAAATGTATTATTATACACCCAATCTTTCAAAAGAATAAATTAGCTATTTTGCAACAGCCCCTTATGGTCTGCCGGTGTATTGAGGATACTTATTGCAGCCCTTTATTGACTTGCCTTTTGGATAAGAAGGTCATTTGTGATATGCTATACTTATACCAAGGGCAGATTACGTTAACAGTTATGTTCTTAAATTATTTAGTATGTACTTCGTAAAATTCATGGCATCAGGTGACAGAAAAAAAGGATCTTTTTCATATGGGATGGTAAGTATCTTTCCTGGCAGCGTTCTTCCATCAGAAGCCTTCCCCTTAAGTCTTCTGACTGCATCCGATACTTCTTTTGCGCTGCTGTGATTTATGCCGTAAATCCAATTCGCACTCTCTGG
This sequence comes from Anaerocolumna chitinilytica, assembly GCF_014218355.1. Lineage (NCBI taxonomy): Bacteria > Bacillati > Bacillota > Clostridia > Lachnospirales > Lachnospiraceae > Anaerocolumna > Anaerocolumna chitinilytica. The sequence continues at coordinate 353,519 of NZ_AP023368.1, read as the reverse complement.
TATTTCCTCTGTTTCTGCTATAAATTCCTCCAAATAAAAGCGCTTCCAGGGCGAAAGACAAGAAACTATTATCTTCTTATCGCAGCGTAGAAATTCCTCCCTGTGATCTTTATAACTACTGCCAAAATCCATAACAATGCAGTCATAACCCTCGGATAAGATATCAAACATCTTTTCTCTTCGGACCCGCGGATAAAAAACTGCTCTAGATACCTGAAATTCTTCATCGAAAGAATCATTTTTATCCTCAGGGCAGAAATGATTTCTTAGAAAGCAGACATCCTTGTTGTCTGTCCAGTGAAGATATGCTGTATTCAACCCCAAACCTTCACTTAAGCAGGTGGTCAGCATAAGGCCCAGATGTGTGACCCCGGCACCTTTATGGGTGCCGGCAATTCCTATAATCTGCTTGCCAAACACCTTGTTTTTTATGGTTTTCCCTTTGAAGATATGCAACGAAGCACCTCCTGGCATCAATTGGTTATTCCGGTTCCATAATTCCCTCCAAGAAATCCTTCATTTCTTTCGAGAATTCATTTGTGAAAGGATTCGGTTCATACGGAATGCGGTACCACTGCTGTCTGTCAGCGAGCCGCCTTCTTTCATTGCTGCAAAAATCCCTGTAATCTTTTCCGCTTAGAAAATTTAGCAGGAGTTTCACGGAATCTTCTTTCAGCCAATCCTCGGCTTGGATAAAATTACCTATTTCCCAGTCTTTCGTACCGATAAGAAAAAGCTTAATATCAGCCTCCTTATAACTATTATCCTCCTTGTAATCCACGCCTGAATCATATATGATAATAGAATACTTTTTAGTTTCAGGTGGAGTAGATAACAAGGAAAAAGGTAGATAGAAGCTGCTTTCCAACTGCCAGATACCATCCTTTTGAAGCGTGGCACCCCGTTTATTCAGTATCCCTCGTAAGTGCCCGGAAGGATTCTTTTCCACATAAAGACTCTTAATTCCTTTTTTATTTAGATATCTTGTAAGCATCAACGCCAGATGAGTAACTCCTATTCTGCTTTGTGCTCCTGCAATTCCTATCTTCAGGAAATCTCTTGATATTGCATTGCCATTGCTTATTTTCCGATTTTGTTCTAATAATTTCTTTTTTAATTCAGCAACTGAAAGATAGCGAAAAACTGGATGATATCTGAAGGCTTTTTGGATAATATTTTGAAGGCCCTTTGAATACAGCGCTTTTGCTGTATCGAAGAAATGATTACTGTTGTTCGAAAGAGGTATTTCCCCCATTGTCATATAATATAACAGAGCACCGATGGCATATACATCACTTTGCTCATTGGGAATGCCGTTCTTTAATTCCGGTGCGGAAAAACCCTTGGTCCCTAATAAAATTTTTCGTTTTTCTGCTGATTTTTTATAGATACAGGCACCAAAGTCAATTAATTTGACTTCTTTATTCTTTAAAATAATATTTCCTGGATTGAGGTCTAAATATAGGAGAGGCTTGTCCAAAGAATATAGATAGAGAAATAAATCACAGATTGCTGCACCGATAGAAATAACCAGGCTTTCTTTTAATCTTCCTTCCTGTTTTACGAAGTCTTTTAATAGAACACCTTCAATATATTGTTCAATAATATAGGAATATTCGTCATCTTCTTCAAAATCGTAGATTACCGGGATACATGGATGTGACAGACTTTTTAAGATAACAGCTTCGTGTAAGAGCTGTTCGTGAAGGGGGTTACCCTTAGGAATTCTTTTTATAGCACACTGAGAAACAAGCTTAATATGCTCCGCGAGAAATACTTCTCCGCTTCCGCCCTTTCCCAGAGTTTTTATGATTCGGTACTTACCAAACCAAATCGGGTTATTCATCTTCTCCTTTCTTGTTAGACTCATTACGGAAAAAATATCAATGATTTCTTTTTCATTATAACGTTATCTTAAATGAATCACAATCATTTTCTATTCATTGTAATTCACAAACTTTTCTAACTAACTTCGTCATAATGACGGAGTATCTTTTTTTGTAATTACTAATACTGAAATTATATGTAAATGTTTGTTACGGTAAAGCATATATTAGAATGAATAAGAGATAGCAATAAAGCAGGAATATCCATGAATTTGGCGGAAAAAATCTCTTGACTAAGTAATATGAATAAATTATACTTTGAATACAACATCACTATAGCTATCTTTATACCTAGTACTATATCAGTGTTGCAGCACTCATAGTCTGTTACAGCAATAGAATGCCTGCAAGGCGGCCACAATATCGCAGGCCAGCACATAGAAAAGGATGTGATTCTATGAAGATAGAGAAAATTAGCGAACGTCAGATTCGCTGTACTTTGAGCAGAGATGATTTAGTGGATCGGGAGTTACGTATCAGTGAGCTAGCCTATGGTAGTGAAAAAGCGAAAGCCTTATTCCGTGACATGATGCAGCAGGCAAATTACGAGTTTGGATTTGAAGCAGAAGATATACCGTTGATGATAGAAGCAATACCTGTTTCACCGGAGTGTTTGATTCTGGTGATAACAAAAGTAGAGGATCCGGATGAACTGGATACCAGATTTTCGAAGTTCTCACCTGATGACCATGACAGTGACGATGTATATGAGGATGATGGCGATGACTCCTATGCTGATGAAATTATCAACTCCTTTGGACAAATAGACGACTTACTCTCCGACAACACATCGGAGGATAACGAGGATTTCATTCCTTTGGCAGAAGCCTTATCCATTAATAAAGAAGAGCCTTCTGAAAAGCTGACAGAAACAAAGACAGTATCCTATCAGACTAATCTGATGAAAGTATATTCCTTTAAGTCACTGGATGAAGTCAGCAAGCTTGCAGCAGTAATCGGTCACTTCTACAGCGGTCAAAATACACTGTATAAGAACCCCCTGAACTCCATTTATTATCTTGTAATATCAAAATCCGAGCACACGCCGGAAGAGTTTAATAAAATCTGCAATATTGTCTCGGAATACGGTAAACTTGAACCCACTACCTATGCAAGTACCTATTATTACGAGGAACACTTTGATCAGATTATAAAAGGTAAGGCCGTACAGGTTTTATCTCAGATATAAGACTTTATGAGTCGCAGGCAAGAAATCAAAAAAAGATTCTGTAGCAGTTTTGCTACAGAATCTTTTTTGATTTTTATCTATTTATTTTGCAAATATTCATTAATTGTTTCCATTAATTCATCTGCATCCATGCCATGAACCATCGCAGCTTCTTCCAAAGATTCTCCCTGAGAAGAAGGACAGCCGATGCAGTGCATTCCTGATGCTAAAAGAATAGGAATGATACCCTGATCAACGGTTATGATTTCACCGATTGTCATGTCCTTTGATACCTGTGCCATTTTAATTCCTCCTTGTTTATCAAAAGCTAACTTATCTGTATTGTTTACTATTACATTATAATCCATGACAATGATGCCGTCAAGGCGGTATTTCTCGCGCTACCGCCAGGCAAACAGCAACTTTCTTTTCGAAGTTTATGTATATTTTACTTGTATTATAGGCTTGTTTATATTAAAATAATAGTTGAAAAATAAAAAGGAGGTACATAAAAATGGCATATAAAATTACAGATGAATGTATTAGCTGCGGCGCATGTGCAGGAGAATGTCCTGTTGGAGCAATTTCTGAAGGTGCTAGTCACTATGAAATCGATGCTGATGCCTGTCTTGATTGTGGTGCTTGTGCAGCTACATGTCCTACAGGTGCTATTGAGGCTTAATTCAACAAAGCATTGCATTTGTTGAGTTCCTTCTATAGATATTATCGCAGACTGGTCTGCGATTTGCATGGGCTTAATATATTCAAAGAAAAAGACTGTATGCTTTACTCTAAGAGTCAAGCCTCGGTCTTTTTTATTATCTGAATTTTTTTGATTTTCCGAAGGCTTTTTTATGTTTCTTTATCAGTCCCGCTGCTGCTTCTGCTCTTCCTAGCTGAATTTCTCTTAAAGCTTTATCAAATTGTTTGTATCTTTCTTCTTCCCTTTCTTCCTTTATCCTCAACAAATAGTCCATCTCTTTTATCACCCGGTCTGTTACATTTTCACTTACCGTTTCTGCCATAAGTTCATTATTGTCTCTTAATGCGTCAACAAAAAGGCCCTCCATAATGGCCTTGAATTGGCTTAGTTTCTGTTCTGTTTTGGGGTAGCTGTTTCTTTCTTCACTCTTTGGCAGATTCTTTTCAGCAATGGAAATACTAAGCGGTTCCTCTTTCACCAGCTCCTCTACGTACTTTTTGTCCCACTCATCCTTCATTTTTCCGATTTCGCTTTCATCTGTACTTTTCATCTTCTCCAATTCCGGCAGCAGAATCTTTATAGCCCTTAACTGATACCCTTTCTCTTTTAACACCTTAACAGCTTTAAAAATTTCTATGTTTTCTTCCGTATAATATCTATGTCCCATTTCATTCCGGTTTATATGTAAATCCAGCTCCTCTTCCCAATACCGTAACGTATGCTGTTCAACATCTACTTTTTTCGAGGCCTCCGATATGATATAGCGCATTTCTTGCATTCCTCATCCTCCTGAGTTTGTAATTTATTTACATTAATTTTATTATAGCATAGAGCCTGTCCATTGCAATAAAAAGCAGGTACTTTCTTTCCGCTCTCCTCGACACTATGGCAGAAAAAAAAACGGCGGGAATCAAAAACAGACTTTCAAAAGAAAATAATTTCTCTTGAAAGCCTGCTTTATAGAAGATATCATAATAATTTGTCACGGTTATTTATAGTTCCTGTTAAACTTTGTATGAACTATGCTTTTCATTTTTCACACTTCAATCATACCTGCAGCTTTGCATGAAATGTTCTTTTTAATAATTCACACAAGTTAACTTCTTTCCAGGTTAGCAAACTTCGTATACTGGGACTGCCATGCCAGCTTAACGGTCCCTGTAGGACCATTTCTTTGTTTGCCGATTATAATTTCTGATATGCCCGCTTCCTCTGAATCATGATTATAGTAATCATCACGGTAGATGAACATTACAATATCGGCATCCTGCTCAATAGCACCGGACTCACGAAGGTCAGAGAGCATCGGTCTTTTATCAGGACGCTGCTCCACCGCACGGCTTAACTGAGACAATGCAATAACCGGAACATTCAATTCTCTGGCTATACCCTTTAAAGATCTTGATATTTCTGAGATTTCCTGCTGTCTGGATTCGTTTTTCTTACTGCCGGTCATCAACTGAAGGTAGTCAATAATTACCAATCCAAGATTATGTTCTAATTTAAACTTTCTGCATTTAGATCGAAGCTCACCGACGGAGATACTGGAAGTATCATCAATAATTAAATTAGAATTTCCGATTGCTCTGGCACTCTCTACCAGCTTAATCCAGTCCTCGTCTGATAATTCACCCGTCCTGATGGACTGGGAATTTACCTTTGAGTGCATGGACATAATACGTTTTACAAGCTGGTCCTTTGACATTTCCAAACTGAAAATGGCTGTAGTTACATTTCCTTTTAAAACAACATGTTCTGCTATATTTAATACAAAGGCTGTCTTACCCATGGAAGGTCTCGCAGCTATCAGTATTAGGTCCGAGGGCTGAAGCCCTGCTGTTTTGTAATCCAAGTCATAAAAACCGGTTGCAACTCCCGTTACACTTCCTTTATTGCGGGCAGCCATTTCAATACTCTCCAGGGACTGAAATACAATGTCTCTGATACCAACAAAATCTCCGGTATTTCTTTTCTGAAGAATATCAAACATCTTCTTTTCCGAATCCTCTAAGATATTTTCCAGCTTCTCTTTATCCAGATAACATTCGTTGGATATGGATTCTGTAACTTTTATAAGCTGCCTTAAGGTTGATTTTTCTTTAACAATCCCGGCATAATACCGTACATTGGCAGAAGTCGGTACGGATGCTATAATATCTCGAAAAAATTCCAGACTGCTTAGCTCTTCCGGAACTTCCTTTTCTTTTAACTTATTTTGCAGAGTGATTAAATCTACCGGCTTTCCTTCATTATATAATTCCAGAATGGCATCAAAGAGCACTCCGAAACGCTGCTCATAAAAGTCCTCACCGCTAACAAATTCCGATGCAGCCGAAATGGCATCCTTATCCATTATCATAGAGCCAATAACTGACTGCTCAGCCTCACCATTGTGTGGAAGAACTTTTTTTATAAATGCCTCATCCACGGTATTTCCTCCCTATTCCCGTATCTATCAATTTTCTTAAGTTTAATTTTTGTAACCTTTTTCAAGATATCTCTTTTTATAGGTCTAAAAGACAAACCGACGGAAAATCAGTTTCCTTCCTACTTACTGTTCTATAACCTTCACCTTTAATTCAGCGGTAACCTGAGGATGCAGTTTGACAGGAACCGTATGGGTTCCAAGAGTTTTAATAGGATCATTTACCTGAAGTTTCTTCTTGTCAATATCCAGTCCATACTGGGACTTTAATTCCTGGGCGATTTCCTTGGAGGAGATAGAACCGAAGGTTCTTCCGCCTTCGCCGGTCTTTATTCTTACTTCCAGGGTCTTGCTTTCTATATCTTTTCCAAGCACTTTTGCTTCTTCTAAGATTTCTTTCTGCCTTTTTTCCTCTGCAGCTTTCTGTAACTTTAAGTCATTGAGGTTTTTTGCATTGGCTTCCACTCCCAGTTTTTTAGGAAGAATAAAATTCCTGGCGTAGCCATCACTTACATTAACCATTTCACCCTTTTTACCTAATGCTTTTACATCCTGTGTTAATATAATCTGCATAATATAATGCCTCCTTTATTCAATCATCCGGAATCCTAGCTGATATTTATCACATTTGACCCGGCTTATAACTCGCCTTCCTTCTTCATAGTTGAAAGGGTTGTCTTTAAATTATAAGTAGCTTCTGAGAGGGTACAGCCGGTAAACTGTGCACCGGCAACACTCATGTGACCGCCTCCGCCTAATCTTTCCATAATAAGCTGCACGTTCACTTCATCAATTGATCTTGCACTAAGATATATTTTTTCATTAAATTCTGTGAAAACAAAAGATGCTCTGATATTATTAATATTAAGAAGCTCATTTGCAACCTGTGCGCCAAGAACAGTGGGGCTGTTAATACCCGCACTGGCGCATATGGTAATAGCATAATGCTCCATATAAACTTCTGTGCCGCTAATGGCTTCCGCTTTCGTCTTATATTCATCCATGTCACTGCGAAAGGCTTTTCTGATTCGCGTTACATCTGCGCCGCTTCTCCTTAGAAATGCTGCAGCTTCAAAGGTTCTTACCCCTGTTTTTGTCAGGAAATTGTTTGTATCAATCATAATACCAGCGTACATAGCATCTGCTTCCACCTGTTTCAAACGGAGACCGTCTCCGATATACTGCAGGATTTCTGCTACCATCTCGCAGGAAGAAGAAGCATAGGGCTCTATATAGGATAGAACAGGATTTTCGATTGCTTCTCCGGTCTGTCTGTGATGATCCAGTATTACAATGGTTTTGGTCAGACTTAAAAGTTCCTTGCACTCTGTATAACTCGGCCGGTTTACATCAACAATTACCAAAAGTGTATTATTATCTACCAGTCCGATAGCCTGTTCACTCTTTAAGAACATATCATCTTCATAATCCGGATTATTGATAAACCTTGTCATTAAGGGCCTTACAGAAGTAGTAACTTCATTTATAACAATATGTGCTTTCTTATTTAACGTCTTTGCAATACGGTAAATACCAATTCCTGCACCAAAAGAATCTACATCTCCTATGGCATGGCCCATTATCACTACTTTATCTTTCGCTTCTACGAATTCTTTTAAGGCATGAGCTTTTACACGGGCCTTTACACGGGTACTCTTCTCTAATTGAATACTCTTTCCGCCGTAGTAAGATATCTTATCCCCATCCTTAATAACAGCCTGGTCTCCGCCTCTGCCAAGCGCCAGATCGATTGCCGCTCTGGCATATTCATAACTCGTCTGGTAGGATTCTACATTAACACCAAGACCAATACTGATTGTCACGGACATCTCATTACCGATATTAATCGTTCTAACTTCCTCCAGAAGATTGAATTTGTTATTCTGAAGCTGACTCAGGTATTTATGCTTAAATAGAAAAATATATTTATCTTTCTCCACTTTCTTGACAATAGCATCAATACTCTGCATATATTTATTAATTTTACGGTCTACCAAAGCGACCAGCAGTGACCGTCTGACTTCATCAATGCTTTCAAGAGCTTCCTCATAATTATCAATGTACAAAAGTCCTGTAATCATCCGCTGTTCCTGATTCTGTCTGGCTAAGGACTTTATCTCTGTTTCATCGTAGATATAGATTCCGATCAGGCTGTTAGAGTCATCTCCATGCCCGTCCTCTGCTGCATCCCAAACCTGCTCATCAAAGAAACCATTTGCAATAATTTTACGCAGAACTACCTTATAAAAGAAATTATCCTTTGTAAGATGAAGAATCTGATCCTGCATATCAATAGGCAGAACCGCTTCCGTGATCTCAGGAAAGATCCGGCTTATAGATTTCTTTGCCAGCTTTTCATCACCGACTACTTCAATGAATTCATTGTTCCCCCAAAGAAGTCTGCCCTGGCAATCAAGGACACCATAAGGCAGCGCCATATCCTTCAAGAGCTGTTTTTGAACCTGCCCGTAGTCCGCGGCATAGCGTACAATATCTCCCAGTATATTAGGCCGTTTATAAAAATATAAGACCAGGGCTATGATAATGTACACAACAACAAAGCCGTTCATCATAATGCCGGCTTCTCTGTCTGCTATATTGATACCAATATCCATTGTTATTAACAGCAAGGACAAAAAGAGGGGCCATCTTAGATATGACTGTAAGGCACCCTTAACTTTTACTTTCTTTTTCATTTTCTTAATCCTCTATATCATCGCAAGATGGTACTTAGTATAAATTATTTTGGAAGACATAATTCACACGCTTTGGAAAAGCATGGCTGTTAGTATTGCTTATTATATCATTTATGATGAAAGAATAAAAGACTTTTTTAAACCCGTTTAGTTTTTAACAATAAAGTTGACAACTCAATTTTATTGGAGGTATAATAACTCGAACATTACAAAATAATATATCAGAAAAGGTACAATATGAGTGTAAATAATCCGCTTACCAGACGTGTAGGACATATTACGAAGTGCAGCCAACAGCATATGGATGTTGTATTAAAGCCTCTGGAATTAAGCAGCGGCTCCTATCCGTTTCTTTTAACTCTATACGATGAGGAAGGAATTAATCTGGAGAAGTTAAGCCGAAAAATACATGTGGATAAAGCCTTGTCAACTCGTACGGTTCAAAAGTTGATTTCCTTAGATTATATAAAAAAGCTGCCTCATGATAACGACCAAAGATCCTGCAAACTTTATCTGACCGATAAAGCAAGGGAGGTTATCCCTTTTATAAGACAAGCTTTAGATGACTGGATTGAGCAGATTACCGTAGATATTCCGCCGGAAAAGCTGGAGGAGTTATACAGCATGTTGAATACCATTATGATACGCGCAGAAGAAAAGTAAAGGAATTTTAGATTATGGATATTGCCATCAAAGAAAATGATCATCCGACCACTGTACCCCGAAGTGTCAGATGGGGCATTTTATTTATTGTTGTTATGTCAGTTTTTATGTCCACCTTGGACAGTAGTATTGTAAATGTAGCACTTCCCACTATGTCAAAAAACCTCTCTGTATCCTCCGGCGCCATTGCCTGGGTAGTAAGTATCTATCTTATTGCAGTATCTGCTACGATGCTGCTCTTTGGCAGACTGGGCGATATATACGGCAAAACCCTTGTCTTTCAAATAGGTCTTGCTGTCTTTACCTTAGGTTCTCTTCTATGTGGTATTTCTGCTTCCCTTACCGTGCTTTTAATTGCAAGGGTAGTCCAGGCTATCGGTGCCGCTGGACTTATGTCTAACAGCCAGGGAATTATCACCCAGGTATTTCCGGATAAGGAAAGAGGCCGTGCTTTAGGAATCAACGGTGCTTTTGTAGCTCTTGGTTCGTTGGTAGGACCATCCCTTGGAGGTCTGATCGTTGATTTTACCAGATGGGAATATATCTTCTGGATTAACATACCAATCGGTATTATAGTAATTTTACTGTCCCTGAAATTACTCCCCCATTCCGGAAAGAAAATGAATGAGAAAGTTGATCTACCCGGTTCTCTCTTATTCCTGACCTTTATTGTACTGCTCTTTGGAGGTTTAGGACAGGTTCAGCAGGCAGGCTTTACTTCTCCCGCTGTAATAATAAGCCTTATCACTTCTGTGATACTCTTCTGCTTCTTTTTACGCAGGGAGAAACGCATTGAGATGCCTTTACTGGATTTATCTCTTTTCCACAGCAAATGGTTCAGTATCAGCTTAGTCTGCAGCTTTATAAGCTTTATCGCTATTTTTTGCTCCAATATCGTTATGCCCTTTTACCTGCAGGATGCTTTGGGATTATCCCCGAAAAGTGCGGGAATATTCCTTTCCATCTACCCTCTAATCCTGGCACTGGCCGCTCCCATAAGCGGATATATCTCTGATAAAATAGGTTCTGAAATTTTAACATTAATAGGACTTTGCCTTATCAGTATCGGATTGCTTTTAATGTCCACCCTGAATGCCAGCCCGAACTACCTGGCAATGGGTATGTATATGGGAATTATGTCCCTTGGTAATGCCCTGTTTCAATCCCCTAATACTTCACTTGTAATGTCTACTCTTCCAAGGAACAAACTTGGTATTGGCGGCAGTATCAGTGCTCTGGTCCGTAATCTTGGTATGATTGTGGGTATTACCCTTGCTACTACCCTTTTATATCAGGGAATGAGCGGGAAAGTAGGTCATCACGTAAGCGATATTACAACAGCCGGTACTTCGGCCTTCCTCTTTGCCATGAGAATTGTATATCTGACAGCTTTTGTTATCAGTATGACAGGCGCTGCGATTACTGCTTTTCGTTTATTTTCCAGAAAAAAAGAGCGTCAATAAACGGGGCTGTTACAAAATAGCTAATTCACTCTTTTGAAAGGATTGGGTGTATACTAATACATTTGGCTGCTTTTCCCTCGCTCGTTCAAAACGCTCCGCTTCACAAGAAGAGCTCGACCAGTCGACGCGAAATGTATTAGTATACACTCAGTCCTGTTTTAGATTTTATTAAGCTATTTTGCAACAGCCCTTTGCATTTATACGGATTTATTTAAGCTCCAGTATAATCTGTCCAGTTTCTTTTTAAAACCTTTTCAATAAATATCCTGGCTACTGCTTCATCGAATTGGCTGCCTGCATTGGCTGCTATTTCTTTGATAACGGCCTCCTCCTCCATTGGTTCCTGATATTCTCTTGGGTACAGCATCCTGTCATATGCATCTGCAAGACTTAAGATCCTTGCCTGCAGTGGTATATCACTACCTTTTATTCCCCTGGGATAACCCTTGCCATCCATACGTTCATGATGGCATAAGACATATAGTGCAATCTGGGTAAATTCATTGGAGCTTTTCAATATCTGGTAACCTATTTCAGGGTGCCTTTTGTATTCAACCCATTCTGCCTCCGTAAGGGGATTCTGTTTGTTAAAAAGTTTTTCTTCCATTCCTATCTTACCGATATCATGAAGAGAACCAGCTGTTATAATCTCGTTAACCGACTCCTCGCTCATCCCCATTGCTTTTGCTATCTCTCCGCATAATCCGCCTACTCTTTTGTTATGAGCTTCTTCCTCTTTGCTTTTACGATAAAATACTTGCGTTATTATTTTCAGGGTTTCATTACGCATACTGCTGCTTTCATTGAGTTTATGCCGGTACATGGCATTCTCTGCTTCCACAAAAATATTCTCCATCCGCTGGGTATCTGCTGTCTTTGTTGCACAGCCAAAGGAAACGGAAAGGACAGAACTTTCACTGCTTCTTGCAGCTAATGTCTTTTTAATATTGGCTATAAGTCCCTCCGCCTCTTTTTCCTCCATCCCCGGCAGCAAGAGGACAAATTCATCTCCGCCGATACGTGCTACCATATCCTCCCCATGGCATTCACTGGAAAGAATCTGTGAGACCTGGATAAGCAGCTGATCGCCCGCCAGGTGACCAAAAGCATCATTGGTAAGTTTTAAACCGTTCACATCAGCAAGGACCAAGGTAACCGGAAGATTCCTGGCTGCATCCAGTCTTAAAAGCTCTTCATCATAGAACCTGCGATTGTATAGCCCTGTCAATTGATCATGATAACTTAAATATAACACCTTTTGTTCGACATTTCTTCTCTCCTCAATATTACGGCTGACTCCAAGTATCTCAATTTCCTGCTCAGCGTTATAACGATATCCGGCGGAGGTCTCCATCCAAATAAGCCGGCCGTTTTTATGATTACTCTGCATCTCAATAATATAAAACTGGGATTTTTCCGGATTCTCAAGAAACTCTCTTACATGTTCTGCAGCCCGCTGCTCCACACGCTGAAGAAATTCTTCCGGCAGCAAGTTTTCTAATGGAATCTCTAAGGCCTCCTCCGGCTGATAGCCCAATATCTGAACAACTGCCGGGCTTATATAAGTAAATTTATACCTGCTATAATTAAATATCCATATCATATCAGAAGTAAACTCGGTAATCAGACGGTACTTTTCCTCGCTTGCCCTTAATGCGCTCTCCATAAGTTTTCGCTGGGTTATATCCTGCTGCGTAGCGAGTATGCAGAGCTGGTTTTGATATTGAATAAAAATACCGCTTACCATTGCCCAGAATGTTCTCCCTTTCTGTGTCTGCAGATTCGTTTCAAAACCCTTTACCATACCCTGCTCTATCAGCTCATCAACGAACCGGCGTCTGTCTTCTGTGTTTGCCCAAAAGGCAAGGGTACTGCTTCCCTCCCTTACTATCTCACCTGTTTCAAAAAGTTCTTTTCCGGCATTGTTAACATAAAATATTTCACCGTCTATACCATTAATATAAAGTGAAATCGGTAGGTTATCAATCATACGGTGAAATTGCAGTTCATTTTCCTGTATCCTGTTAAACAGCTTTTCACTTTCCTCAACCTGCTGTCTTTCTCTGGATACATCCAGAAAATTTATCGCAAAGTAATATAGCCTGGGAGAATATACCTGGATGTGGTACCAGCGGCCAAGAGCCGCCGAGTATTGTTCGTATTCTGCGGTTTTCCCATGTAGGGCGGTTTCTGCATATGCCTTAATAAAATCGAATTCTTCTTCCTTTATTCCCGGAATTACTTCCGTTATCTTTTTCCCTATTATTTGTTCAGCTTTTAATCCTGTCATTTCTTCAAATGCTCTGTTTACTTCAAGAAACACATAGTCAATGGGTCTGCCTTCTTCGTCAAGAAGAATTTTGTGGTAAGCAAATGCCCTTGGTGAATTCAATAAAATCTGTTTATAAAATGCCTCTTCCATACAGTCTACAGCCCTTCTTTCCCCGGTATCAATTTCTGTGGCTTTCCCTATCACCGTCAACTTATTAATTATATTATATACCATATTTTCTTGAAGCCGTCATTCAAAATTTTGCAAAAAATCTATTGTTTCCCTTGTTTTCGACATATATGCCCAAAAAAGAAACTGTCCGCTTTTCTTTTATTTTCTATCTAGGGTTAAATTAATACCATAAGATAAGTAATTTTAAAGAAATTCAGACAGCTTTCTCTTTTCTCTATCACATTTTATATTTTACTTTAGCTTCACAGACAGGCTTAACAGATAGATTACCGCGGCATTATTACCTTACATTAACGTGCCCATACCATTTCATATTCCCCTGCAGGACATCCTTAACCACACCAAAAAATTCTCTGACATAATAATGCAGTGTTAAGATATCATCATTAGGAGCTCCAAGTCCCTGAACCACTTTAATCCCTTGGGTTCTGGCAAGACTTAGTGCCCGAAATACATGAAACCTGTTAGTGACCACAACAACCTTTACAGAGGAACTGTCAGAGGCTTCTCTTGAATCTATTATACCTTTACTGTTCACCAGATTCTCATAAGTATTTACCGACTTATCCTCCAACAAGATCCGCTCTGTATCAATTCCCTTATCTGCCAGGTAATTTCTCATAGCCAGAGCTTCTGTTATCTCTTCTCCTCTTCCTTGCCCTCCTGACACGATTACAGTTGTCTGTGGGTTATCCAAAAGATATTTAAGCGCAGTGTCCAGGCGGTTCTTAAGTGCTTTGGAAACCGTCCTTCCTTTTACCTGCGCTCCCAACACTATCATATAATCTGCCTTTGGGGCAGCCTTACCCATACCCCCATAGAAGATATTTCCTTCCACCAGAAGAAATACGGCTGCACCGCATATAAACAAAACGGAAAACGCATAATACCATATCCGATGAAAAAAGACATGCTTTGTATGGAGTAGGGTAAAAAGTGCGAAGGCCAAAAAGCTTCCTATCGCCGCCAAAATCCAGAACCACAAAAAAGCTGTTCCGGCTCCGGAATAGGAAATTATAAGGATTGTATACCCGACACAAAAGATACCGGCAATTAAGAATAAAATAGAAAATAATAACAGCATTTCTTACTCCTTTATGTACCTTTCTATATTAACAGGTACGTTAATAACATTACCATATTTGCTAATATTAACACCAGTTATTTCTCCTTAAATTTCCATTAAGAATTTATATAGACGAGCTATGTCAATATAAGAGTCAAAAGGTCAGTTTTATATAAAAGATTTATACGCACAAAGCAGAAAGATACATGCGCCGGTTCCAAGACACATTCCTTCTTTCTGCTTTGTTCAAATTATCTGTAAATTTATTATATCACGGCTCTGATATACTTATCAGTTATTGATTTATTGCTTTAAAAACCTGTCTTCTTTAACCACTCCTGGGCGATCAAGGCATGTCCTGCCATGGTAGGATGTACTCCGTCTGCTGCCCAAAACGCCGGACTCTTTAGCGCTGCCGCACTGTTTATTAAACCATCCAGAGGTAAGAGCAGCGTCTTAAATTCCCTTGCCAGATTTCTTACAGCATGTATCTTCGGGTCAAGATCCTCTCTCCACATATTTCTGTCCTCCGGGAAAGGTAATACAAAAGGTTCGCACAGCATGATTTTAGCACTGGTTTTTTCTTTCACCTGTAAGATAATCCTTCTGTAGGTATCCTCAAAAACTTTTGCAGAAGTAGGATCATTATTATCATAACGCCTCCAAGTGTCATTAATACCTATCAGAATGGATACAAATGTAGGCTCTAAACTAATACAATCCTCATTCCATCTTGCCTCTAAATCACATACTCTATTGCCTGATATCCCCTTATTTATAAAGCGGATATTTTTCTCAGGATACTTAGCCTGAAGCCATGAACTGATTAGCAGGGGATATCCGAGTCCCATATCATCTTCATTTTCTCTGTTTCTGCCACAGTCGGTTACACTGTCCCCCTGGAACAAAACTACTTCATTCTCTCTAAACATACCAACACCCTTTCTCCATAAGTTTTTATACAAACTGTTCCAATTATAGCAATAAAGTGAAAAATTCACAATAGAAATGGCTTACATAGATATTATGAATTCGAATATTTATTTCTGTGCCGAAGCACATTTAATCTACTTTAATTTTGCATGAAAAGGATAATCTATCGTTATACAGCCTTCCATGGTATCACCTATACCCGCATATAGGTCCGCTTTTTTGTCCTCCCTCATAACAATTCCTGAAGTAAACGTACAATCAATCAGGTTAGGTAATTTAGCAGGTCCCTCCGGATAACAGGAACGGGTTCCAATCACTTTCTTATTTGTGACTTCTAACGTCTGAGGATTAAATTCAAAAGAAATATTCATATAAACCGCCAGAGCTTCTCCCTCCTCAATGGGTTGGGTATAGCACTGATGTCCGATAACGCCTATCGTTCCATCCTCCAGCAGATATGCCTGATTACAGCCGCCCCATTCACCTCTGTCAAAAATACCCGGTACCAGCTCTGCTGCTTCTATCACATCATTGGTCAGTTCTTCCAAGGAAGAAATTACAGCAAAGCCAATCATGGCACCACTGCCATATTTCTTTTCTATTTCTTCATTTCTGGGTCTTGAAAATACCCCAATTCTACCATCCATAAGTTCAACCAGACGAATATCCTTCATATAATCAGGCCCTGTAGTAAAGTAGACTAAATCATTTAAATCTCTTCCTCTGTAGAAATAACCGTAATAAGTCTCCACCTTGCTGTTCTGCTTTCTCACATGAGTTCCCCCAAGCACCATCTCACCGTGAATAATGCTGATATAAGGGTCCTCCAACTGATAAATCATGTGATCCTTTACCAGCGTATAATCCTTCTCCCCTGTCCTTTCAAACAATCTGACCCAGGACCTTGCCCATTCTTCTCTTTTTTCCACTCTTCCGTAGATATACTCTTTTCCCTCCCAGGTAAAAGGTATAGAACAGTTATACACATCAAAACCTTCCACCCCATGAAAAGTCAGAACTGTACTATGATACACCTTCTTGTCCTTCTCCTGTTCAAACTGAATTTTCCAATCCTTAATAGACATGCTTCAACTCTCCTTCATTAATATAATTTTTGCCACCCATTTGCTGCTTAACCCTATTACCAATATAACATCCGCGGGACCTAAATAGCAAGCAAATGAGTCTTGAACAAGAAATGAAACACATAGATTATAGCCGGTAAGGCTATTAAGTAAGAAAATTTGTTCTTCACCACATCACGGAAAAAGCTATCTTTTTTCGTATCTGTTCTCTTTCTCATTTTTATGACCTCTCTCCTTCGTTCTGATTTCATTTTAATCTTTTAGGTCTCACCGTAAACTCAGAAGAAGTTGTGATGTGCTTTGAAAATTAGCAATTTCATCTATAAAAAACAGCTATCACCTATAAAATCGTGCAAATTAGTATCAATAAGTAAAATAAAAGGTTGCTGCAAATCAGCTTTAAAACAAAAAGGAATCATTCATCCTTCTGTCATTTAAGCTCTTCTGCAACAACCTTCACTAAGGTCTGCTTTATATAAATGATAATTTTCTATTTTGCTTCACAGATTTTTACTAAATCAATAAATCCTTTTAAGCTATACTCTGCCATAGGATAACCATATGCATCTCCTATAGCGGCACTATCCATTCCTGCTGCTCGCGCGGCATCAATACCTGCCTTAGCATCTTCCACTACAAGACAGCTCTCCGGCTCAACGTTTAAATACTCCGCAGCCATCAGAAAAACTTCCGGGTCAGGTTTTGATTTCGTAATGTTATTTCCGTCTGAAATTGCATCAAAAAATCCGGAGAGGCCTATTCTCTCTAATATAAATCTTGCATTCTTGCTGGAGGAACCAATGCTTAGTAATATTCCGCTGGTTCTAAGCTGCTCCAGTGTAGCCTTTACCTCAGCTGGCAGGTCATTTGGGGTCATCTCTTTCAGAAGCTCTTTATATCTGCCATTCTTTTCTTCGGCAAGTTCTGTCTTTTCTTCTTCTGTAAACTTAGTTCCCTTCCAACCTTCCAATATTATCTCTAGGCTCGCCATCCGGCTTACTCCTCTTAATCTATTGTTGATTGCCTCATCAAAATATACACCGATTTTGTCCGCCAACTGCTTCCAGGCAAGGTAATGGTACCGGTCCGTATGGCAGATAACTCCATCAAGATCAAAAATAACTGCTTTGTATTTCATTTAATCACCATTCTATCATTTGTTCAAACCTATTTTCACAGATACCCTGTCATTTAATTCATATAATTCCTGATATACCTGAAGTCTTGTGGCGCTTCCGCTTATCAGTGTAAAAATGCTTTCCTCTTTCTTAACCTCCACCTTTATACGGCTATCCTCATAATTAATCTGGAAACAGTATTCCTCCCAGCACTCCGGAAGCACCGGCGCAAAACTGATACCGCTTTCCTTGATTCTTAGCCCAGCAAAGCCATAGACAATTGCCATAAAGGTTCCTCCCATATTTGCTGTATGGATGCCATCCTTTGTATTCTTATGGGTATTGAATAAATCCAGCTTGGCAGAGTCTCCAAAATACTCATAAGCTTTCTGAGTCAGCCCAAGCTTGGAAGCTACGATACTGAAGATACAGGTAGATAAAGAGGAATCATGGGTAGTTACCTTTTCATAATACTCAAAGGACTTACCTATTGTCTCCAGGGACTGGGCATCCTCGAAGATAAAGTGTGCCAATACCGTATCTGCCTGCTTGCATACCTGATAACGGTATAAATGCAAGGGGTGATAATGCAGCAACAGCGGGAATTTATCTGCCGGTGTGCCAGGTATATCCCACACCTTTTTTGCAAGAAAGGAATCGTCTTGGGGGTTGATTCCAAGCTCCTCATCGTAGGGAAGATACATATTTTCCGCTGCTCGGCCAAACTCCTCGATCTCATTATCCGTAAGGGTTATTTTTTCTGTAACTTTTTGTAGCATACCTGCCTCTTTTAATAAATAAAAGAACTTAACAGCCCAATTAAGATTGTACTGGGCGGCTGCATTGGTAAAATAATTGTTGTTTACCATACAGGTGTATTCGTCCGGTCCGGTTACCTCGTTAATACGAAAGCTTCCCTCGAAGTAATTCCCCACATCCAGCCAAAGTCTGGCAGTTTCAAAAATAATCTCTGCGCCTTTATCCGCAATAAAGTCAATATCCTTTGTTGCCAGATAATATGAAACAATAGAGTAAGCAACATCTCCGTTGATGTGATAGGCAGCGGTTCCGGAGGGAAAGTAACCGGAACACTCCACTCCCATAATCGTACGCCAGGGATATAATATCCCTTTCTTATGGCCCAAAATATGTGCATTCTCTCTTGCCTGTTCCAATGTGCTGTAACGGAAGCTGATAAGATTCTTTGTGATAGCAGGCTGAGTCAGATTAAAGAAAGGCTGTATATACATTTCCGTATCCCAGAAATAATGGCCTTCATAACCTTCTCCGCTTAATCCCTTGGCTGCAATATTACTGTGTTCGTCTTTTCCCACGGATTGAATCAATTGGTACATATTATAATTAACTGCTTCTGTTAGGGCATCATCTCCCTTAATTTGCAACATACAATTATCCCAGAATTCCTTTAGATATATCCTTTGGGTTTCGTAATGCCCGGACAGGGGTATGCGCAGTGCCTTTTCCATCTCTTCCTTTGCCGCTTTACTGCAATCGCCAAATCGGATTGAATCACAAAATACTGTATATTTCGTCAGGATAACTGTCTCCTGTTCCTTTATAGGAAGCTGTGCTTTATAGCAGGCACTGTGCTCTGTTTGATTTAACAGCAGCTCCGTTTCTATATTTTCTTCTTGCTTTCCCTTTTCTCCCTCTGCTGTAAGGGTATGTGCTACTCCTGTGCAGACTGACAGGCCAGACTTTGAGGTCGTTGATGTAAGGTATGAAGCTCCTTCTTCCATCCAGGCCTTCTCAGGCAGGATATACCTCTTGCTTTCCTGGGCTACCCTTGGATCATTGGCATTACTGTAATTCGTTACCTTCCCGGTATGGTAGGAGGTAAAACTGATATTTCCGCTGAAATTCAGTGCTTTTACACTGTATTCAATCGTGAATAAGGTAAGCTGGCAAAAGGAAGTCATTCGCTTAATCCTGATCTCTGCTTCTTTTCCACCAGGTGAACGCCAATGAACCTCTCTTCCCGTAACCCCTGCCTCCATATCCAGAAATCTCCTGCTCCTTAAGACTTCTCCCTCAAAAAGGCTGAACCTTTCTCCATCAAGCTCCAGATATATGGTCTGGGTATCTGCAACATTTAACATTGCCTGCTTATCTTCCACAAGCCCGCAGAGCTTCTCTGCCTGCTTCATATCTGCAATATCATAAAAGCCATTAATATATGAACCTCTTATGGTGTCATACCCATCCGGATATCCTTCTTCATAATTGGAACGGATGCCGATATATCCGTTGGCATTATGAAAAACTGTTTCATTTACCATAAGTGCATTGTTGTCTGTTTTGTCATTCTCTATCTCATAAATTTTATACTGCACTTTAATTCTTTCCTCCCTATCCTTCCTTGATGCCATAGCACGCTCATATTTTTACAATTTAACCGCTCCGGCAGCAACTCCCTTTACGATGTATTTCTGAGCACACAGATAGAATATAATAACCGGTGTCACTGTCAGCATAAGTCCCGCCATTGCCAGATTCCATTCAATTGTAAACTGCCCGAAGAAGGAAGCTGTAGATAAGGGAATGGTCCTTAGAGATTTACTGGATAATACCAAAGAAGGAAGCAAGTAATCATTCCATATCCATATAACATCCAGTATCGCAACAGTCACAGTGGTCGGTTTCAGCATTGGAAAAACAATCTTCCAGAAGACCTTAAAGGTATTACAGCCGTCAATAGTAGCTGCTTCTTCCAGGGATACCGGTATGGATTTCACAAATCCATGGTATAAGAATACTGCCATACTGGTTCCAAATCCTATATTCATATAAATAAGTCCGCCTAAACTATTTAACATAGGGATATGCAGATTATCCCTTACCCATCCCATTACCTGCATTAAAGGCATCATAATAGTCTGGAAAGGTATAATCATGGTTGCCACAAATATCATAAATAATATCCGGCTAAGTCTGTTGTCGGTCCGTACAAACATCCAGGCAGTCATCGAAGCCAAGATAATAATAACCGTAATAGATATTATTGTAACAACAAGAGAGTTTCTAAAAGCTCCCAAAAAGCTCATCTTATTCATGGCCTTTGCAAAATATTCAAAGGACATGCTCTTTGGCAGCGCCAGCATATTCTTATAAAGTTCTGCCCTGTTCTTAAAGGAATTGACCAGTACAATATAAATCGGGAACAGATATGCAAGGCAGAGAACAACTACCAAAAACTCTATAAAAATCTTACCAAGTCTTTTCATCACATCTCCACCTCCTTCTTCTTAGTAACGGAAACCTGAAGCAAAGTAATCACTGCAACCGCAAGGAAGAATACAATGGCTTTTGCCTGGCCGTATCCGTAATTATTCAGAGAGAAGATTTCATTGTATATATTCATAGCCATCATTTCCGTGGCATTACTTGGACCTCCTCCGGTAAGGGAGAAGTTCACATCAAAGAGTTTAAAGCAATTGGATAAAGTTAAGAACAGACATATGGTAAAGGAAGGCATAATCAGAGGGAATTTAATTCGGAGCAATGTCTGCCAGAAATTAGCTCCGTCCACCTTAGCTGCCTCCAGCACATCTTCCGGCATAGCTTGAATACCATTGATATATATGATCATGATATATCCCGCCATCTGCCAGGTTGCCACAATTATCATTGCCACCAGTGCAAACCTGGGATTTAACAGCCAGCTAAAGAAAACCTTCGTTAAGCCTGTAATCTGTCCGATTGATTTGAATACATCCGTAAAAATAAATTTCCAGATATAACCCAGAATCAGACCCCCGATAAGATAAGGCATAAAAAGCATTGTCCTGGCTGCATTTTTCACTTTAAGTTTTCCGGTCACCGCCAGAGCAAAGGTCAGACCCAATAAGTTAATTAATAGCACAGAAAATATAGTGAATAGCACCGTATGTACTGCAGAGGTCAGAAAACGGCTGTCTGCAAAAAGTCTTATATAATTGTCCAAACCTACGAACTTTTTTTCATTTAACGGCATTCCGTCCCAGGATATGAAGGAATACCCGATGCCAATTATAAATGGTATTACTACAACTGTTGTAAAGATAAATACTAGAGGAAAAACAAACAAAGCATACCAGGCTTTATCCCTTCTCTTTCTCATAGAAATGCTCCTTTTATCAAACTTAAAATTACGGATAGAGAAATCGGCTTCACCGCCGCCAAATTTCCCTATCCGGTTACTTTACTAAAATCAGATTATTGTTTTCCTGCCTGAACGAAAGCATCTGTTAATTTCTCAAGGAGCTCCGTTCCGGTCATCTTGGTTGTAAAGAATTCCTGTGCTACAGGTACCAAATATACATCTACAATACCTGCGGGCCATTTACTCATAGGCCAGGAGATAGTCTTTCCCTGAGCTGCATAGTCTGCAACTGCCTGGGACAAAGGATCAAGCTTTGTACTTGTCATGGACTTTAACACGGGTATAAAACCGAACTTCTCCATCAGATATTTCTTTCCGGTGTCACTTGTATATAACCAGTTAATAAAGTCTTTACCTGCCTGTATCTCACCTGCAGAAGCCTGAGAATTTACATACCAGCAACTTGGTACGCTGACAGCAATTTTATCATTACCGTTGATAGGAAGTGGCATAATTCCCATATCAAACTTCACATCATAATCTTTGAACATACTATAGCACCAGTTGCCCTGATGGATGGAAGCGGTCTTACCGGTAGCAAAATCTCCTGTCTCACTATCATAATTTACTTCCAGAGGATTGCTGGTATTATCTCTGATTGCTTCCATAAACTTAGCAAACTCTACAAATTCAGGTGTATCCTGCATTTTTACTTCGCCTGCAACCAATTTCTTTATGTAATCATCCGGATCTGCCTGTAAGGCAAAAGGAGTATTTAAGATATGTCCGATAAGGAAATAACTTTCCTGGGATAAACTAAAACCGTTGATTCCGGCTGCCTTCTGATCTTTTAACATCTGAACAAAAGAATCATAACTTGTAACCTTGGATGCATCGATGAGGCTCTTATTATATACAACTCCAAAGCCTTCCATGGTATAAGGAATACCAACAACCTTGCCGTCAATTACATTTGCCATGTTGTCTGCAATATCGCTTACAAAAGATAAATCACTTAAATCAGCAAGATATGCTTTAAGGTCATCTGATTCGGAGCCGGGAGCCAAAGAGAAAACCGTAGGTCCCTGATTATTGCCAAGCTTTATTTTAAGTTGTTGTAAATAATCATCGCCGGTGGTTCCCCATACCTCAACCTGCACGCCGGTCTCATCGGTATAAGCTTTCGCGCATTCCTCCAACTGATCACTAATCTCAACCTTGGACTGGAAGATAACGATTTTATCTGCTGCCTTTGTCTGCTCTGTAGGTTTCGCATCGGTACTGCTATTCGTTCCGCTAGTTCCTGCATTATTTGTCTTTGCATTGTTGGTACTTGTATTTGTTTCCTTTTTCGTACCGCACCCGGTTAATATCATGCCCACAATCATGATAATTACAAGTAAAATGCTTGACATTTTTCTTAATTTCATAATACCCTCTCCTTTATATATGCTTTTTAATAAAACGTTACACTTAAATAATAATATTATTTTTTCATTATGTCAATATTGTTGAATTCTTTTCTTTAAACCGTTGCTATTTTTGTTATTTATGTATATTTTATACCATAAAAAAGTCATGTGAACCTCTCAACCTTTGTTGATTTTCACATGACTTTAGTAAAATAATATACAATTTTACTAATGTTTTACTTATTGCTATCCTTTTAAGCGCTAATTACGTTCTTCCGTCACACCAACACTGTCTCTAAAGATTATCTTGGCTTCTATTTTAAAAGTCTCTACATTCTTCTGTCCCCTAATATTCTCAATCAAATACCTGGCAGCAATATAACCTCTTTCATAATTAGGGATAGAAACGGTAGTAAGTCCCATGGCTTCGGCAAGATCACAATTATCAAATCCAGTGACTGCTATATCCTTGGGAACCCTGAGTCCGTTTTCCCTGAAGGCTTTCATTGCACCAATGGCCATATTATCATTGGCGCAGACAAGACAATCCGGAAGCTCTCTGCTTAACATCAATATCTTTGCAGCGGTATATCCGCTCTTCTCACGGTAGTTCCCGGCAAAGTAGCTCTTTTGCTGGAACTCTATATGGTTTGCCGCCAGTGCATCCCGGAAAGCCCTGTAACGTTCCTTGTTATCTGCGGTTTCTTCCGGACCTCCCACAAATCCAAAGCTCTTATAACCTCGGTCAATTACACCTTGTATCAGTTCATACATAGGCTCATAGTTGTTGACTACCACGCTCTTTATCCAGGGGTTCTCCAATATCCTATCCAGGACTACTATGGGGTAATTCTCTGCAGCGATGCGGTTTAAGACCTCATCCTTCATCTTTTTATCCAATATGATACTGCCGCTTGTAAGGCTGTTATTCATGTATTTCTCACAGGATTTATCCGTACAGATAATCAGGTCGAAATCATTGTCATTCACATAATCACTGATGCCATTGATAATCTTAAGATAAAAACTTCTGTCAAAATCGCTGAAATTAAAGAGGATGGTATTCGGTTTGCCGGATTTTAAGCCTTTTCCTGCCATATTAGGATAATAAGATAACTCTTCACAGATTTTAAGTATCTTATCTCTTGTATCATCCCCTACATTTTTCTTATTGTTTAAAACATTGGATACTGTTGATACGGAAACTCCTGCCTGTCTTGCAATATCTTTAATTCCTACCATAAGCCATCCCCCTTTATGCTCAGATTTTAGTATTCTTGTAAAATATTTTACTATATATCAGTAAACTTTACAATATATTTGTATAAATAGTCTACTCCCTTCTTCCTTTTTTAATATTCTATTTAATTCCCTTTTAACTCACTTCTAACTCCTTTTTAACTCACTTCTAGAATCAAGAGTACAAAAAGAAGCTTTCTTGTTTTTCTTTCAGAAAAGCAAGAAAGCTTCTGATAATAGCCTTCTATATTAATTAATTTCGAATGAGATAATCAAATGCACTGAGTGCTGCATTAGCCCCAGAGCCCATCGATATGATTATCTGCTTATAAGGACTGTCCGTACAGTCACCGGCAGCAAAGACACCGGGTACATTGGTATTATTATGGCTGTCAACTACGATTTCTCCTATCCTGTTACGATTAACGGTATCTCCCAGCCAGTCTGTATTGGCGGTTAAACCAATCTGTACGAATACACCCTCAAGGTTTAGGTGTTTCTCTTCACCTGTCTCCCGGTGGGTAAAGGTAATCCCGTCAACTTTACCCGCTCCGGTTATTTCCTTAGTCTGCACGTTCTTATAAACGGTGACGTTTGGCAGGCTGTTAAGATGTGCCTGCAGTACAGCATCTGCCTTTAGTTCCGGCATAAACTCAAGAACTGTAACCTGTTCAGCCACTCCTGCCAGATCAATAGCAGCTTCAATACCGGAATTACCTCCTCCGATAACAGCCACCCTCTTTCCTTTAAACAAAGGCCCGTCACAATGAGGGCAGTAGGCAACACCTTTAGTATTAAATTCTTCTTCTCCCGGTACATTGACCTTTCGCCACCTGGCACCGGTACTAATTATTACTGCTTTGCTTTTAAGCACAGCTCCATTCTCCAGTTCCACTTCGATCAAGTCTTTCTTCGCAAGTCCCTTCGCCCGCTGTCCTCTTATAATATCCACCTCATAATTTTTGACGTGTTCTTCCAGGCTCTGAGCTAACTTAGGTCCTTCCGTATACTTTGTACCGATTAGGTTCTCTATTCCCAGTGTATCAAGGACCTGCCCGCCGAAACGTTCTGCCACGATACCTGTTCGGATGCCTTTTCTTGCCGCATAGATAGCCGCGCTTGCTCCTGCAGGACCTCCGCCGACTACCAGTATTTCAAAGGGTTCTTTCTCATAAGCTTCCTCTGTCTCCATGGGAACATCTAGCTTAGAAAGAATTTCTTCCAACTCCATACGTCCGCCGCCAAAGAATTCTCCGTCAAGATAAACCGCCGGAACTGCCAGAATATCTTTTTCTTCTGTCTCCTTCTTATAGATGGCACCATCAATCATTGTATGACTATATCCGGGGTTTAGCACACTTATAATATTTAACGCCTGTACAACCTCCGGGCAATTATGGCAGCTTAGACTGACATAGGTCTCAAACTTGTGCTCGCCCTTTAATGCCTTAATCTGCTCTTTCACCTTTTCGCTGATCTTTGGGGCTCTGCCGCTGACCTGTAAAAGAGCAAGTACAAAGGAATTGAATTCATGTCCCAAAGGAATACCTGCAAAGGTTACACCCTTTAGTCCTCCTCTTTTACATATCTGAAAGCTGGGCGTTCTTGGTAAGCTTGCCTTTACTATATTAATTTTATCGGACAGTGTGCCGACTTCCCCGATAAAAGTTAATAAATCCTCGGATACAGTATCTGTACCTGCACTTATCTTTATATCTATTTCTTCTTCCAACAACTTTAAATATTCAATAAGTTGACTTTTAATTTCTTCTTCCAGTACCATAATCATACCCCTTCCAACATGCCGAGGTGAAAGCTGCGAATCTCTAGCACTTGTAAAAATTTTATTTCATCAAATTTTTCCTACGAGGTCAAGGCTGGGCTTTAGGGTTGCGCTGCCTTCTTTCCACTTCGCCGGGCATACTTCGCCTGGATTATTTCGAACATATTGGGCAGCTTTCAGCTTATCAACCAAAGTATCCGCATTTCGTCCGATATTGCCTGCATTAATCTCTACCGCCTTAATTATTCCATCTGGATCCACAAGAAATGTTCCTCTGTCTGCTAGTCCGTCTTCCTCGATCAGTACATCAAAGTTTCTGGAGAGAATATGGGAGGGGTCTCCAATCATGGTATAAGTTAACTTACGGATAGCTTCCGAAGTATCATGCCATGCTTTATGGGTATAGTGAGTATCCGTAGATACTGAATACACTTCTGCTCCCAGCTTCTGAAAGGTCTCATAGTTGTTCTGTAGATCCTCCAACTCTGTAGGGCATACAAAGGTAAAGTCCGCAGGATAAAAGCAGATAATACTCCACTTTCCCTTAAAATCAGCTTCTGTTACCTCTAGAAATTTTCCGTTACGAAATGCCTGTGCTTTAAATGGTTTTACTTCTTTTCCTACTAATGACATAGATGTTACCTCCTAATAATTTTATTTGTATTATAAGTTTTCATATTATTTAATTGATACCAGTAATCATTACTGTTATTATAATATAAAATTCTATCCTTATTGTCAAGAGGTATTTCTATTTTTTCCAACATTATGCAACTGAAAAAATGGGACTGCTGCTTTCGTATTTGAAATCGTAAAGCGACAGCTTGAACAAGATTTAAGATCATTGGGATTTACCACACCACTCACTAAAAAAGCAGAGAAGTCATTATCCAACCAGGTGAGAACGTGTCTCTGTCAGATAATAACTTCTCTGCTCTTTGCATAACTAAATATGATAAACTTCACGAATGCGAAAAGGGTGCCGCAAAATTTAGTGCGACAGCCCTTAATTATCTTAGTAACCTTTTGATTTTAACCAGGTCATTGCTTCATCTTCATTTAAAAAGGCCTGCTGAGGGAACTTGGATGATATAGCTCTGTTAATCTGCATTTTAACAATTGCGCTGTCTACGATAATAGCTCCGTACTGCAGATTATTATCTGCCAGCCATTCGGTGTGCTTAGCCATAACATCACCCAAATCTGACATTTTATATTTCCTTAAGTCGCTGACGATTACCCATGGTTGTTTGTTGATTGCAGGACCAATCTTATTCTCAAACTGGCTGTGATACTCTGCATAGTCTTCTTTAGTCCAGAGACCTACAGGTGTCTCATAAACTATTTTTTTGTCTGCATCATAGTTTATGGAGTACAGACCCTTTGGATGTGTTATTAACATAACAATTTTTCCTCCTAAAGTAAAATTTATTTTGAAATGGAGTAGACCTCCAAGACAAGCGGGTTCTGATTACTTTGCGTCGAATTCTTCAAGTTTTTGTTTCAATACCTGTGCTATGCTATACATCTCATTCGAGCATTCAGCAACCAATTGTATAAGGTTGTTCTGCTCTTCCACGGAGGAAGATGCTTCCTCTGTTCCTGCTGCTGTCTCTTCTGATATGCTTGCAATGGTAGCAATCATATCTTCCGCTTCTCTGGCATCTTCCGTCAGAGACTGGGTAGCTCCGGCTACCGCCTTTACTTTTACGCCAATGGAGAACACTTTTTCCGAAATATCTGTGATTGAATTCACTGTATGTTCAAAAGCTTTTTCCTGCTCTTGAGAAAGAGTATTCGCTTTTTTGATCTGCATAACAGTATTTTCAATGCCCTGTTGGACATCGTTGATAATCTCTGTAATCTGCTTACCGGATTCAGCTGATTGCTCCGCCAGCTTACGGATCTCCTCAGAAACAACCGCAAATCCTCTTCCGTGTTCACCTGCTCTTGCCGCTTCAATTGCCGCATTTAATGCAAGCAGATTGGTCTGCTGGGCTACTCCCTTTATAACCTCTAAGATCTTACCGATTTCTTTGGATTTATCCATTAAATCTGTAATGGCAACACCCATATTCTCAGTAATGACTTTGTTCTCAGCCATCTTTCCTTCCTGAAAACGGATAGATTCTTTTACATCTGTTATAGCCTCAATAGCCTCATCGGATACCTTGTCCGAAATTGCCATGTCATCACCGATACAGATTATCATCTCGGTAATATTATTTATTCTGGTGCTTCCCTTTTCCGTGGATTCTGCCTGCTGGGTTGCCCCTTCTGCCAATTGGGATATGGAAAGAGTTACTCTGTTTGAAATATCACTCATCTCACCGGAGGAGCGTTTCAATTCATCAGAAGAAAAGGTAATGATATCTACGGATTCCTTCACATGCTGAATAAATTCATGAATGTTCTTCTCTGTATTTGTTTTTGGCTTATCTTCGCTGTAATCAGAATTAGCTTCTGTTACTGCAGCCTTCTGCAACATGTTTCTTAGTATAAGTGTCAGGCAAAGAGCAGCAAGTCCCAGTAACACAACGACTAATACCAGCATAAAGCCAAGAAATCCACCCTTTGAAACATGTCCTTCACCACTGCTTTTTAATAAGGACTGCACTCTTAAAAACGCTCCTGCTGTTAAAAGAAGAAAGCTGCCAAACATTACAGCAAGAGTAGAAACTAAAATCCTCCTTAATGTACCCTTTTCATTATAACTCTCCACACTCAAGACCTCCTAATGTAATAATCTCTGTCTTTTATTGCATAAAAATAGCCAAATGCAGTCTCCCACAGATGGCTACATTAACTACAGCAACCCGACAATCATAGCATGCGCCTTAGACTCGCGGCTTTGCGTCCTTATCTTTTAATAAGTTTGCTTTTTAAAGTTAGCTTTAATACGTAATAAAAAGGTGTCATGGTTTGAGTTTTTTTCTGTTATTATAACCCACCATGTCGATTTATATAATATGATTATACCTAAAACTTGCTCTAAAGTCAAATTTTATATAACTAAAATTTACATAAGTGTGAAATATTTCTAGCAGATGCTCTATAAAGCCAATCCACCGTCTATTACGATAGTCTGTCCTACAATATACCTTGAAATATCCTGGCACAGGAAATATGCTAATTCAGCTACTTCTTCCGCATCGCAGAAACGCTTTGCAGGTATTTGCTGTTTATAGGCCTCTGCTGCATCTCCCAGGCTGTCCAGCATATCGGTGATAATAATTCCGGGTGCAATGGCATTGACATTAATATTATTTCCGATTAACTCTGTACCCAGAACCTTTGTAAATGCAGAAATACCTGCCTTGGTTGCAGTATAACCATAGGAAGCAGGCAGCATCTTAACTGCAGCGAGGGAGCTGATGTTAACAATTTTTCCATGGTTCTGTTTAATCATATAAGGAGCTACCAACTGGCATAAATTAAACATACCCGTTAAATTGGTATTCACCACATCATTCCAATCCTTCTGGCTCATATCAGTAATCGTGTTATAGCGAACAATTCCTGCATTGTTAACGAGAATATCTATTTTGCCGAATTTTTCAATGGTGAAAGCTACCATTGCTTCCAATTCATCTCTTTTAGCGATATCGCACTGATAAATATAGGCTTTTCTTCCAAGGCTTTCAATTTCCTTTTGTACCTTAAGAGCTGATTCTTCGCTGCTTACATAATTTACAATAACATCGGCACCTTCTTTTGCCAGTTTAAGTGCTATTGCCTTTCCGATTCCTCTGGATGCGCCTGTTACTAATGCTGTTTTACCTGTTAACATATGATTCCTCCTTATACTATTGGTATTTTAATTAATCATGCTTTTGTAATGCCTTAAGCCTGTCTCCGTTTGGAGCCCCTTCACTGCCGTCCGTTATAATTTCAATAACAGCAGGACCGTCCAGATTCTTTAAGAACTCCGGTAACTCTTTTATCTGGCTGTTTTCTCTTAATTCCATTGCTTTTATCCCACAGGCTCCAAGCATATTGGCTATGCTTATTCTCTCCTGCTTAAAACCTTTCACTACCCTTTCAAAAAGGAACTGATGACCATGCTCAACAAACCCTAGCATGGCATTATTGATAATAAAGTAGACAATGGGTAATCCGTATTCGTTGGCAGTAAGAACTTCCATACCATTCATAAAGAAATCCCCGTCACCTGCAAATACTGCAACACATCTCTTAGGATATGCCACCTGTACTCCTACGGCACCGCCGATTGCTGAACCCATGGCAGCATAATTTAAGTTGGTCTCAAAATCTCCGCCTTCCGGTATCGAAAGATATTTGAAGGCAAAGTTCATGAACTCTCCCATATCTGCCATATAGTAGGTGTTTTTTGGCATATACGACGGAAGCTCCTCCATAAATTCACGAAGGCTAACTCCGGTATTTGTTTTTTCAAGCTTCCCATTGACAGCAGGTCTTGTAAAACCGGTGTTTTTACCGGGAGCAGTATGATTGATGATATAAGGTATGGCAAGCCTTAAATCCGTGCAGATTTTAACATCTGTTTCATATACCTTGCCTAGTTCTTTCTCATCCCAGTCAATATGTATAATTTTTTTATTTTCTACCAGGGCTTTGCTGAAATTATTGGTAGCATTTTCGCCTAAGGCGCTGCCAAGTACCAGGAGACAATCAACCGCTTTATCATTGACATACCCTGATGCCGCATCGGTGCTGGCAAAGCCATAATTGCCAAGATTCAAAGGAAATTCAGAAGATACTACTCCCTTGCCCTCCGGTGTGGTAATTACCGGCCATTGCAGGTGTCTGCTCAACTCCATTACTAACTCGGATTTTCCCCTTGTACCCTTGCCGGCTAAAATCAGCCCTTTACCGGCCCCTTCCATCATATTGCAAGCTCTCATTAAACCTTCCTTGCTCGCAGCATCTAATTCAAAAGTTCTGCCTGACAGCTTTGGTATGTCTGCTGTCAAAGGGCATAACTGAATATCTATCGGTACAGAAAGATGCACCGGCCCCATGGGTACTGTGTTTGCCAGTTCAACCGCCAGCGCCAGTTCCTTCAATACATCTTCCTCTTTCATAACCGTCTTACTGTATTTTGTAACCGGCCTTAGAATTTCTTCTGTATTTAATTCTTGTATAGCGCCTTTTCCTATCTGCCATCTGTGAACATAGCCGGTTATAAATAACACCGGTGATTTTGCGCGATAGGCATCTGCCACACCATTCATCATATTATTCGCGCCTACTCCGCCGGCTCCTATGCAAACTGCCATCTTACCGGTAACACTTGCATATCTGGCTGCCATATAGGCTGCTCCGCCTTCATTTTTGGCTACAATAGGCTTAATATCAATATCATTTAAAGCATCAAAGAGCGGACTGATTGTTCCGGCCGGTATGCCAAATACATAATCAACTCCTGCTTCTTTTAGAAATCTCCATATTCCGTCAGCAATTCTCATTTGTAACTCCCCTTAGTAAACTCTATCGATGTATTAATAAGTGCCTTGTAAATAATTATCAGCGAGGTTGCAGCAAGTATCCATTTCTTCCCTGGTAAATTGGTGCTGTTTTCCTATAGCGGCTACACAGATAATCGCCTTTACCTCATCATCTCTGACCACAGGAATAATCATAATACTGTCCAGGCCAAAGAGGAAAAAGGCATCCGCGGATCTGCTGTCGTTATGGGTATCATATATCTCAACCGGCTGCTTCTTTTCAGTTATCTCCCTTAATATATATGTTTCTTTCACATAAACGGGATTCTGACCATGTACGGTTTTCCATTTCTCAATGCCCAGGGTATCTGTCTGGGTCTTATAAACAGGCTTTAAACGCCCCTCTTCTATTCTGTGATAGCCGATATCTTGAACTCCTGTTATTTCTACAATTTTTTGAAATAATTCTTCCAGTCTCTTCAGCTCCATTTCGTGCTCCTTTCATATTTATCTTTTGTGGTGATAAGTAACAGTAAAAATATATTTCAAACAGCAATCTTGACAGCGAAACAGGATTGCTGCAAGAATATCTATAAAATACACTATTTCCCTTTTTTGTAAATTTTTATATCAATTAATACTATAATATCATACTTTTTGACCAAAGTAAAGACCACTATTTCGATAGGTTTTAATCGTATTGCACAAAAGCAAACATTTCAATATAAAAAACCACTGAAGTAAAGGTTATCCACAAAATATTCATTTATGGATATTTTCTTTACTTCAGTGGCTATAAAAGCGGTTTATTTATTATGCATAATATTTAGCCTGGGCATTATACAAGGAGGCATAGATACCATCTTCTTTCAGCAGTTTATTATGGCTGCCCCGCTCTGAAATCACACCACCATCTAACACGATAATATCATCACAGAACTTACAGCTGCTCATTCGATGAGAAATATAGATTGCTGTCTTTCCTTGGATCATGGAATTAAAGTTCTCATATATTTCAGCTTCAGCTATCGGGTCAAGGGCTGCTGTCGGCTCATCCAAAATTACAAAGGGCCCGTTTTTATACAGCGCCCTGGAGATAGCAAGTTTCTGGGCTTCACCGCCTGATACCTCCACCCCTTCACCGTTATTCTTATAAAGATTCGTCTGAAGCCCACTTGGCATCTTTTCCACGGCACTCCTCATCCCGGATTGTGTAAGCACCTCCCAAATCCGTTCTTTATCTGCTTCTTCTCCCAGGGTCAGATTATCTTCAAGAGAGAGGGCCAATAGTTTAAAGTCCTGAAATACTACCGAGAATACTTTTGTATATTCTTGATAATCATAGTATTTGATATCGATACCATTAAGCAGAATTCGTCCCTCTGTAGGGTCATAAAGCCTGCATAAAAGCTTGATTAATGTAGTCTTTCCTGCACCGTTCTTCCCCACTATTGCATATTTATCTCCTACCTTCAGGGTGAGATTAATCTGGTTTAATATCAGGTTATCAGAACCCGGATAATGAAAGCTTACATTCTCAAAGACAAATTCATACTCTCCATCCGTACGTTTTTCCACCGGAAGGGTACCGGTGTACCGATTATTGGGCCGATTAATAAATTCATAATAAGTATTCAAATAATCCGACCGGTAATAAAAGCTGTTGTATTCAATAATCTCACTTCGGATAGCGCCGGTTAATTCCAGGATGACCCCCGCATACATAAATACTTCTCCAATACTGATGCTGCCATAAACCGCCTTCCCTCCCAAAACTACATATACCAGTCCGGAAGTTAATTGTGTCAATAATACAATGACCGCCGTATAGCTGCCATCTTTGATAGACCATTTCAAAAAGACACTGTTAATAGTCTTCATAGTTTTTTTAAAATAATGTTCCAGCAACCCCTGCATCGAAAATATACGAATATCTTTCCCAAACTGGTAATTATTCATAATTGCTAACAAATATACCCCAAATGAGTTAAAATGTTCATTCTTCTTCTCCACCTCATAAAACTTTCGATAGGATATGGCAGAAAGCTTTAAGCACAGGAAAAATACCGTCAGGAATACAATAATTATTAATAAGGTAGACCATATTGACGTAAAGAAATTGCTGCTGTCTGCCTTTGTCCGGGTAAAAAGAACAATAACAAAGATAAGAGAAAACAGAATAGCAAACCCTTTTTCAATCAAGACATAAATGCTTTGTATTTGGTCACCGATACCTCCCGAACTGTTCTCTCCGCCCTGCACTCTTCTGATGGCATCCATTGTTTCCGTTTTTTCGAACTCTTCGTATTCCATGGAGAAGGCCTTATTGGCAGTTTTGAGGTATATGGTATCCGCACAGGCTTCCCGTAAAACTTTGACAGACTGATCACAGGCTTTCTTAATAAGGCTTAAGACCAACGCAGCCGTAAGTAATATCACAACATCTGGAATACACTCTTTGTACAGTCCTTTTAATACTTTATTCAGCACTCTCGAGTAGAAGAATAATTGTGTAAACGGGCCTGCCGC
The DNA here is from genome assembly GCF_014218355.1 of Anaerocolumna chitinilytica. Lineage (NCBI taxonomy): Bacteria > Bacillati > Bacillota > Clostridia > Lachnospirales > Lachnospiraceae > Anaerocolumna > Anaerocolumna chitinilytica. The sequence goes on along the minus strand of NZ_AP023368.1, from coordinate 319,355 downwards.
TCCTGCTAATCCCCCCACTGCAATGACCCATATGATACCAGGATGGTCAGCCTTAATTAATTTTATAAAAGAAATCGAATCATACCATAGCTTCTTGAATTTCATCTTTACACCCATTGGGTATCACAGGCTTGCCTGGGATACTGCCTTTCCTCCTTGTAATATTTGCTTTGAACCTCAAACATCATGGCATATCTCCCATTCATGTCCATAAGTTCTTCATGACTTCCTGCTTCTGCAATTCTGCCTTTATCCAGGAAAAGAATTTTATCGCAATATCTGGTAGATGCCAATCTATGAGATATAAACAGCGCACTCCTGCCTTTTAGAAGTTTCTGATATTGTTCATACAGCTCGCTTTCTGCAATAGCATCCATTGCAGCAGTAGGCTCGTCAAAGAGCAGCAGTTTCGCTTTTTTATATAAAGCTCTGGCAAGCAGCAGTTTTTGCAATTCTCCTCCCGATAGCTGAATTCCGCTCTCTTCCACATCTTTATTCAGATAGGTGTGAACACCCTTTGGTAAGCTGTCTATCTTTTTCTTTAGCCCTGAGAGTTCAATTGCCTGCCATAAGTCCTCTTCCGCTGCTTTATCTGCCGTCACACCGCAGATATTTTCTCCTATAGTAAGAGATAATACCGTTGTATCCTGAAAAACTACCGCAATTTCTTTGAAATAGTTTTCAATATTAAGCTCTTTTATGTCTATTCCGTTTACCAGAATTCTGCCTTTGGTAGGCTGATAGAAACCACACATAAGCTTCACAAGGGTTGTTTTTCCGGCACCATTTACACCTACCAGTGCATATTTATCTCCCTTCTTCATATGAAAGCAGACATCCTCTAATACATAATCTTCTGCTCCTTCATACTTAAATGATACATGATCGAATACAATATCAAGTGCCGTATCTTCTTCTCCGGTCATCTGTCCCTTGGTATGGGAAAAAGTATCTTTCAAATCACAGAATTTGCGAAAATCACATATCATATAATGGCATCTTCCAAGCTCTGATATCTCTTCCGTAATTTTTGTAATCCAGCCTGCCAGACCACCGACAATGCCAAGATAAAGAACAAAATCAGACACAGAAAGGCCATGAATCAGCAGATAAATTAAATATCCATAGCAGCAGCCGTCTCTTAGGAATTTCAGGACAATTTCCACGATATCATTTACATAATAAATGCCTCTTACCTTTGTTTTTATTCTTTTTAATTTGTTATTGGCAGACCCATAGACACGGCTGATAATCTTATCCAACTGATAAAGCCGTATATCTTTACCTGCTTTTAAATCAAAGGCTTGATCCTGCAAATAGCTTTGGGTTATTTTGATTCTGGCTATTTCATCTTTTTTCTTGTGCTCATATAATTTAGCCCGGCGAAAGACCAATATCTGAATAGAGGAAAGTGCCAATAAAAATATCAGTATCAACGGATTAATCCACCCTATTACAGCACTGTATGCCACCAGTCCTAATACATTGGTAAGGAAGTTTATATTTCGATGCATCAACCCTTCAAGTCCCTGCCAATTGCCATATATACTGTCCCCTGCTTTCTTAAGCTCTGCTCTGACTTTCTCCTTTTCCAGCAGGCTGTAGTCCATATGAAAGCATTTGCGGAACAAAATAAGTGAAAAATAATTTAATCGGATGTCTATATACTGATTTCTGTTTCTGGTTGTCAGAAAAGCCTGTACTGCCGAAACTGTACCATACACCAAAAACACAAGAATCATAGTATAGATAAATTCTGAAATCTCAGCCTTCCTTTCCAATAATCCCACTACTATGGAGGGTAAAATAACCGTGCAAAGGGGCAGAATCACGTTGAATATAACTTCTGCCAAACCATAAAAAATCAATGATTTGTCATACTTCCACATATTTTCATAGATATAATGATAGTTGCTGCTTAAAGAATAAGCTGGCTCATTCTCTTTTTTCATAAACACTCTCCTCTGTCATATACTTTTGTTCAAAACTTCCGTTTTCATCGCTTCAACCGTCTCCATCCGATAGTCTTACTATAGCAGATATTCTTTCAATTAGAAAAAAAGTGCACGAACAGCATATCTTCGTGCACGAGTGGCAGATTCCTCAGAGCGGAAGCATAACTTCCGTTACGAATACTCCCGGTTCATTCTTTCTATTAATATAACCTTCATATTTTTCCACAATATTATTGATACGTTTTAAACCATGTCCGTGATTCCCTCTCTTAGTGGTAATATAATCTTCATCCAGCTTACGTATCACTTCATTGGTTCCGTTGGAAACAGATATATAGAGCTGCTTTTTAAGAACTCCCACATAGAGTCGAATAAATCTCTTCTCCTCCTGACCTGTCATCTTATTACAGGATTCTACCGCATTGTCAATGAGATTTCCAATTAATACACACAAGTCTATATCCGATACCGTAAGCTCCTTTGGCACCTCTGCCTTATAATGAATATCTATCTCATCCTTTAGGGCAAGAGACAGTTTTGAATTTAATATGGCATCCAGATTCACATTCCCGGATTCAATCAGATAATTAATACTGTCCAAGTCACTTTCCAGGCGGCCTAAGTAACCCGCTGCTTCTTCCGCCTGCCCTAATTTCAGATAGGCCTTTAGGGTCTGCAGATGATTATGGTAATCATGTCTCCATCCTCTCATGGTCATATAAATATTTTGTACTTCATTCACCTGCTTCGTTAACAGCTGGTTCTGATACAAAATCGTACTTTCTTCGTAAGTTTTTTTAAGATAAGAAATGTTGCTCTCCGTTAGGAAATATAACATCAACAGAATATATCCGTTTATAAGCCTGTCAGCATTAACAATACCGTTTATAGTAATTATACCTGTGATTAAACAAAAAAGCCCGTGAGACCAAAAAGACATCCTGCGCCATTTCATCTGCAATGTCCAAAAGGTAAGTAACACCAACAGAGCCAGACACAGAAGACTTGCGGCACTCCCATCTAAAACCCTTGCTATTCCATACCATATACCGGCTGTTATAAATGGCAGCAAAAGGTATAAGTAACTTTTTTTATCCTTTCGCCTAACCTGTCTAATAAGAAGGTATAGCATCATAACTGCTGACGGTATTATCTCCAAACAAACCGTTATCACAGTTCTCCTCCTTTATAATAATTAATAAATGCCCGATTGACCGCTTCATAGGAATTTCTGCTGATTGGCACTGTAATTCCTCCGCTCAGGATACAGTCTGTCCTTGTAATCTTTTCAATCCAGCCTATATTCACCAGATAACTTCTGTGAGTAGCGATAAAATCCTCTCCGAGCTCTTTTGCTACATCCCCCAGATTCCTCTTTACCTCAAGACTTCTCTCAGCCAGATGTATGACTACATAATGCCCCAGTGATTCCAAAAAACTGATATCACGAAGCAAAAGCTTATATTTCTCCGTGGCTCCACCCACAATAATATATTTTTTATCTTTCTCTGCTGCCACCTGTACCATGTCCAAAAGGGGATAGAGCTGTTCTTTTGCAAGGGGCTTCATCAGATATCTGACAGCTCCGACCTCATAGCCTTCAAATACGTATTCTCTGCTGTTTGACAAAAAGGCAATTGAAACCTTCTTATCCACCTTCCGAATCTGTCTGGCCAGTTCGATGCCATTCATTCTGTCCAGCTCAATATCCAGTATAATAAAATCAAAGGAAAAACTATCCTGATTCTCAAAGAGCATCTCCTCTGCACTGGTATATACCGTAATATCACAATTCTTACCGGTAGTCTTCGCCCACTGCTCCGTCAGTTCCCTTAAAAAGATAGATTGAGTTTTCTCGTCGTCACAGAATGCAATCCTCATGAAAAGTCTCCATTTTTATATGTTTGTATGTATCGGTGTCTTTACTTATTATATTGGATAAAATACAAAGATGTAAATAGAAAATAAAGAAGCACCATAACTTTCTATAAGATAATAGAAGGTTATGATGCTTTATGGTTAGGAATGAGCAGAGTCTTAAGTACTCTTTGATAATTATCCAAAATGTCCGCTTACATAATCTAAGGTCTTTTGTTCCTTCGGATTTACAAAGATATTCTCCGTAGTGTCATATTCAACTAAATCACCCATAAGGAAAAAGGCAGTTCTATCCGCAATACGGGAAGCCTGCTGCATATTATGGGTCACAATTACTACGGTAAAGGTTTTTTTAAGCTCTCCCATCAAATCTTCAATCTTATAAGTAGATATGGGATCGAGGGCACTGGTTGCCTCGTCCATCAGGATAACTTCCGGATTCAATGCTATAGTCCTTGCAATACAGAGACGCTGCTGCTGCCCTCCCGAAAGAGAGAGTGCGCTCTTACCCAGCCGGTCCTTAACCTCATCCCATAGAGCTGCAGCCTTTAAACTGCTTTCTACGATATCGTCCAATTCTTTTTTCTTCTTTCCATGATACTTTGGTGCATAGGCTATATTATCATAAATACTCATAGGAAAGGGATTTGGCTTTTGAAATACCATCCCTATCTTTTTACGAATTAGCATCGGGTCAATTTTATTTCCATAAATATTAATATTATCATAGATTACTTCCCCGGTGATTCTGCAATTGGGTATCGTGTCATTCATACGATTCAAGGTTTTTAAGAATGTAGTTTTACCGCAGCCGGAAGGACCAATTAATGCAGTAATTTTATTTTTTTCAATATCCATATTTATATTGCTGATAGCCTGCTTATCCCCATAATAGAGGTTTAAATCCTTTGTTGTAATAATACCCATTAGCTAATACTCACCTTCTTCTTAAATATACTTGCTATAATATTGGCTGAAAGATTAATGATAAATACCAGTATCATTAAAACTGCAGCCATTGCATAGGGAACCCAGTCAGGAGAGCCGCCTTCTGTGGCATACAGATAAAGCTGTACCGTAAGTCCTGCCCCCGGCTCTGTAATATGCCTTATTGCATTTGCCGGCATGGTGTAGTCAACGCCTGCCGTATAAAGGAGAGCTGCGGATTCACTGACAATACGCCCTATACTTAAGATAATGGCGACTACAATACCAGGGAGAGCACACGGAAGGAGCACAGTTCTTATTATATGAAGTTTTGATGCTCCCAAAGCAAAAGCCGCCTCCCGGTAGGAAGGATTGACCTGCATCAAAGATTCTTCCGTGGTACGTATCATAGTAGGAAGTACTATTAAAGTACAGGTAAGCGCCCCTGCTATCATGGAACCGCCGCTGCTGCCGGTCTTCAGGGCATTAATAAAAAATGCCAGCCCGAACAGACCATAAACAATCGATGGGATACCCGATAAAATCTCGATGGAGAAGCGAATCGCAGCAATAATTTTCCCTGGTTTTGAATACTCTGCAAGATATATCGCAGTTCCTATACCAAGGGGTATGGACACAATAAGTGACAGTAATACAATATAAAGGGTATTAATAATCATTGGCCCAATACCGTAGGTTTCATCCAGGCGGGAGGGTGCTTTTGATAAGAAATCCCAATTAATATAAGGAAGCCCTTTTATAATCAAGTAACCAATAATAGAAACCACCAGAATAACTACAATCGCAGTTACCGCATAAATCAAAGCCCGCACTGCCAAACTTCCCGGCCTTATCCGCTTTTCATATGTTGTATTAGACATTTGCCCCACCAGCCTTTTTTATTAAGATATGGAATATAGAATTGATAATAAAAACAAATACAAAAAGAACCAAACCAATTCCAATCAGTACTCCTCTGGTTTGCTCTGTGGCATAGGACATTTCTGTTACGATAGCAGTTGTAAGAAAGCGCACCGGCTTTAGCATAGACGGCATCTGGGGTATATTCCCGGCTACCATCATAACTGCCATGGTTTCACCGATTGCTCTTCCTACACCAAGCAGAACCGCAGCCATTATACCTGACTTCGCAGCCGGCAGGATAACGGTAAACAACGCATATTCCTTTCGAACGCCTAAGGCATAAGCAGCTTCCAGATAGCCTTTATCAACAGCATTAATACTCGTCTCGCTTACGCTGATAATCGTCGGAAGTGTCATAATAATCAATACGATAACCGATGAAAGCATCGTTAGACCCGAGGATAAATCAAATATCTTTTGAACCAGCGGAACAATGAAAATTATGCCAAGGAATCCATAAATAACGGAAGGAATCCCTGCCAACAGACTAATAATCATTCTTATCACCGAACCCAATCTCTTTGGCATAAGCTGCCCGATTGCAACAGCTACCAGAATAGAGATAGGAACGGCTATGAGAACAGTAAAAAAGGTAGAATAGAAAGAAGATAATATAAATGCAAGTATTCCATATTGGGGAGGTTCATTTGCAGAATTCCAGACCTTACCTAGCAAAAAATCCTTTAAGCCGACCTTTGCAATGCTTGGTCCGCCGTTCATCACCATGAATACTCCGATTAAAACAACTGACAAAACAGTAATGAAAGCAAAGAAAAAGACAATTGCTTTAAAAATGCTGTTATATAAATAAACTTTCTGTGTCTTCATTCTTCTCCTTTAACTGGGGCTGTTGCAAAATAGCCATAATAAACTCTAAAACAGGATTGGTGTATAATAATACATTTCGCGTAAACTGGCCGAGCTCTTCTTGTGAAGCGGAGCGTTTTGAACGAGCGAGGAAAAGCAGCCAAATGTATTATTTTATACACCCAATCCTTTCAAAAGAGTAAATTAGCTATTTTGCAACAGCCCCAGTCGTATTTATTTTAACTTAATCTATCTATCCAAATTATTTGGTTACTGTTACTTCGCAAACTGCTGTCTTCTTTCCGCTTACCGTTGTTACTGTAATCTTAACCTTTCCGGCTTTCTTTCCGGTAACAACACCGGATAAAGATACGGTAGCTACAGAAGGATTAGAAGAAGTCCAGATTACAGTTTTATTGGAAGCAGCAGAAGGATTAATAGCAGCCTTTAATTCAACTGTTTTTCCAACCTTGACATCTGCTTTGGTCTTGTTTAATTTCACACTTGTTACCGGGTTTTCTACTGTAACAAGGCAAGTTTTACTGATGTTACTTCCATCTGTGGTTTTTACGGTTACAACTGCTGTTCCGGCTTTGATACCTTTTACCACACCAGTGGAAGAAACAGTTGCTACAGCGGTATTAGAGGAAGAGAAGGTTACCTTCTTATTATCTGTATCAGCAGGTACCACATTTGCAATTACAGTACCGGTAGAACCGGGTTTTACACTAAGGGTAGCACTGCTTAAAGTGATGCCTGTTGCCTTTACTCTTACAAGGTTATTCTTAACAAATCCCATCTTATCGATAATGCTCTGTCCGTCTGCACTGGAGATGAAATCTAAGAACGCCTGAGCTGCAGGAGTAATTGTCTTTGTTTTATTATAAACCAGTAAGAAAGGTCTTTTGATTGCATATGTACCGTCAGCTACTGTATATTTGGAAGGTTCAACGCCTTCAACCTTTAAAGCTTTTACTTTCGATTCATCCATATCACCAAGAGACATATATCCGATAGCACCGGAATTGTTCTGAACGGATGTCTGCATAACTCCTGTACTTGCAAGGGAGCCATCTAAGTTAACATCATAACCGCTGGGAAGTGCTGTTCCATAATCTACCTTGAAGAAATCTTCAAAACAGCTTCTGGTGCCTGAACCTGCTTCACGGCCAAAAGGAGCAACTTTAACACTTGTTGAGAAGGAGCCGGTAATCTGATTCCAGTTAAGAGAAGCGGAATCTCTTGTATAGATCTTGTAAAGCTGTGCAGGAGAAATCTCCTCAATAGGGTTTTTCTTATTTACAACTACTGCAAGTCCGTCTAAGCAAATCTGAACTTTATTTAATACAGCTGCTTCATCGGTTGTAAGATTTCTGCTGGACATACCGAAGTCTACGGTGGTGCTGGCACTCGTTGCATCTTTAATACCTGCACCGGAGCCGGTAACGTTTTGTTCTACAATTTTAATGTTCGGGTTTTTTTTCATAAAGGCTTCGCCAAGAGCCTGGATAAGCGGATTAACGGAAGTCGAGCCTGAAAATACGACTGTTCCACTGGCATTTGATGCCGCTGATACCGGAGTGGTAGGATAATAGAATACTGATAGAGCTAATACGAGAGATAAAACAGCTGATACAAACTTCTTCATAATACTTCTCCTTACTTTGATTTTATATTTTGTCTATCACATTACAGACATACTATAATCTCCTAAAGTAAAGTTAGATACCATGAAATGTAAAAAATGGGAGTTGCTGTGTAAAGCAAATGTTAAATTTATTTTTGTAAATCAAGCAATTTATAATCCCTTTTATTTTAACTCATCTACCCAGATACCATCTGCCCTGTGCCAATAATATTCACTGATATCCTCTTCTAAAAATACTCGCAGCATCTTATCCATTCCTTCTGCCAGCCTCTTGTTCTTTAGCCCCTCCAAACTAGTCCAATAGACCTTCCCTTCCTCCGACGAAGTAACTTCTCCGGTGAATTTATCAGTCTTATAAAACAATACAACGTAACGGGTACTATCTTCCGTCATGAACTGCTTTATTCCGCACATTCTGGGAGAAAATATCCGCAGGCCTGTCTCTTCGTATACTTCTCTTATCACGGAATCTGTAAAAGATTCTTCTTTTTCAACATGTCCTCCTGGAAAGGTAACTCCTCCCCAATCTTTATCTGCTTTATCCAAAACCAATACCTTTCCTTTGCTATCGTATATCATGCACATATTTGTAAATATGGCCTTTTCACTTCTGTCCATCTTTCTTTCCTCCTCATTTGTTGTCCAATATCAGATAATTATTCTCAACCTATTGGGTTTTCCCAACATATGTGAATATTGCATTAACTGCTATGATATATACTAACTATATTATATATTATAAAACAGAAAAGAGAGCCCGAATTAATATTTCCTTACCAATACTTTGGTATGATTATATCATTCCCTGCTCTCATATCTATCTTTTATTTATTCATTGTTTTTAATATCTTGCAAATGGAATCTATCTCCTCATCGGAAAGGCTTGAAATATTATCAATCCGCCCTTTAATCATTTCCAGGGTTTCTTCCCTGACGCCTTTATTTTTACTGTTGACCTTCAGAAAATAGCTGGTGATGGTACTGGTAATGGAACCGATTAATCCAATACCGAAGATCATCAGAACTGCGGCGATAATTCTTCCCAGGTCCGTTGAAGGAGACAGGTCTCCGTAGCCAACCGTAGTTGCTGTTACGAAAGCCCACCACAATCCATCCTCAAAGGACATCTTTTCCGTATACATAATACCAAGTGCACCTAGAAAAATAGCCAGAACTGTTAATACGATAACATTCTTAAGCCCGTTGGTGTTTATAAACACCTTTACTTTTCGAAAAGCTTTACGGGGAAAGGCTCCTACAATACTAAGGCTTAATAGTTTTGTTAAGGAGGTAGCCCTGAATATTCGAAAAGCAGAGTGAAAAGGAATAATAGCGATTAGGTGAAAAATGTTCTCACGAAAAAACACCTTCTTATTCTTGGCAAGAACCAGCCTAATTAAATAATCGGCTGTTAAGATACCAAGAATGCCCCAATCCAATATGTGTTGCCAATAGGTTAAGCCCCTTGTTATATCAATCACTGCCAGTCCGGTTCCAATTAATGCAAGGACGCAGATAAAATACTCATAGAATAATCTTCTTTTCTTCTTTTTCCTTCTTTTGTTTTTGCTGTTGTTTTTACTGTTGTTTTTAATATCTGTACTATCACTGTTTTTACTAATATTTCTACTGTTTCCGTCTACAGGTTTTATCGGTGAATTCTTCCCTGTATCCTGTTCACCTACAATACCCTTTTTCTCCAAAGGCATGCCCCCTAACTTCGTATTATAAAAGAACCTTCAGGCAAATCTTTATGTCCAAACAACTCTTTGCCTATATTATAAGTCCTAATTTAACCCTGTCAAGGGAGAAGGAGGCCTGTGGCTCAATCTTAAATTATTCTTAATTTCTCAAATGCATGATAGATTCCATCCTTCGCAATATGTTCCGTAACAAAGGTCGCTTTCTCTTTCACATTATCCTCCGCATTTCCCATAGCTACACTAATATTGCAGTACTCAAGCATCTCAATATCATTGGCTCCGTCACCGACTCCGATGGTATCCTCTTGCTGCCAGTTATAGTGGGCAAGAAGCTTTTGAATTCCGCTTGCTTTATTTAATTCGGTCTGCATAATTTCCGCGCCATACCCAAGAAATCGGTAGCTCATAGGCACTACTTGAAAGTCCCCTCTGAGCTTTTTCTGCAGCTCCTCATAGGAATAATCCGACTGGAAGACCACAATTTTATCGACCTGCTTCATAGAATCCGGAAGCTCCTCGGGAAAAGCAGTTTTTGTCTTAAGAAGCCTTCCTATCAATTCCTTATACTCCGGTGTCATATTTCCATGGATAAATGCTCCTTCTACGGTTTCCAAGGCGAAAATAGAGTTACTCTCCAGAAGGAGCTCTACGGTTTTCTTACACGTCCTTTCCTCAAAGGAACTGTGAAATATCATCTTACCATCGCATATTATATTCGCTCCTGCTGCAAAAACACCTTCCATAAGTCCCATGTCTAATATCTGTGAATCTACAAAACACCGTTGTCTGCCCGTACACAAAAATAACTTATGTCCATTGGCATAAGCTCTTCTAATAGCTTCTCTGGTAGAAGGGTACACGATTTCACCACTGTCCAGAAGCGTTCCGTCGATATCTAAAAAAATCATCTTTTCTTTCACTTTCAGTCCTCCAAGTCAGCCCCGTTGCCTGCAAAATACCAGTTTCACTCCTATCAGATATTGTACACCTATGCTTTGCCTATGTCCAGTTGCATTCTTATCCAGCCCGTCAGCGTATGGGTCTTATCACAGCCGTATTCCCAGTACATCATCCCATACAACCCTTTTTCCATAACATATTCGGCCTTTCGCTTCAGGGATTCCTTATCGTCATAACTTATAAAGGTTTCTCCATTAAATAAATACGGGGCCATAGCTTCGTCATCCCAATAACGAACATATCCGTTCTTATTAATATAATCCTGTTCCAGGATATGATAAGCCGGACCATATCCTCCTGTGGTTCCTGCCATTTGATGCAGTCCATGCTCAATATCAGGTACAGCTCTCCATTCTCTGGAATAAAAGGCGCCGCCGATTACCAGCTTCTGCTTTGGTACTCCCGCCTGTATAAAGCTTTCCACTGCTTTGTTCGCGCTGGCCGGAAACAAATCTCTTTTGTTTGAATACAGACTGGTATGATGCCCTGTAAAAGTCTGAAAGCCTCCCTTTAAATCATAGGTCATCAGCTGGACATAATCCAGATAATGCTGTACCTTATCCATCTCTGTACAGGAAGTAAAATATTCGTCTCCTCCCGCAGCTATAGTTAACATATATTTCTTTTCCGCCGCATCCTCTAAAGCCTTCCTTAGGGCCTCAATTAAGAAAGTAAAATTCTCTCTGTCCTTTTCACTTCCATCAATACCGGCCACCCGTAAGCAGGGATATTCCCAATCTATATCTATGCCATCAAAATCATATTCTCTGATGATATCTACGGCGGAAACAGCCAGCCGCTTCCTGCTTTCTACTGTCATGGCTGCTTCCGAAAAACCTGCGGCGCTCCAACCTCCGATTGAAAGAAGAATTTTGATCTGCGGATTTTGTATTTTAATTTGTGATATAACGGATTTGCATTCCGGATGGTGCCACTCTGCTCTGCCCTGCTCAATGGTCCCAAATGCTATATTAATCACATCCAAATTATTGATATCTTCCTCGGTCACCTCTTTTAAATCTCTGGTACCGACATATCCGATTAACTTACCCATTATCCCTTTTCTTTTCCTCCCCTGTTTCCTGTCTTCCCAGCATATGAGATAGGGCTTTAAGCCCTCTGTTTATTTAAAACCGAAAACGGGCTGCAGAAATTTAACCTCCAGCCCGTTAATGCGGTTGTTTATTCTTATAATGCATGTTCCTTTGTAAATTGGATTAATTCGTCTATGGTGGTAAAAGCGAGGCTTGTTACTGTATCGGCACAGCCGTAATACAGAGCGATTCTTCCGGTATCCTTATCCGTCAGTGCAGCACAGGGGAACACAACATTTGGAACGTCACCCACACACTCATAGTATTCTTCCGGTCCCAAGATATAATACCCTGAGCGGTATTTTACTTTCCAGGGTTCTTCAAGGTCTAATATAGCAGAGCCCACCCGGTATACAAATCCGTTGCAGGTATTGATAACTCCATGATAAATCAGCAGCCAGCCTTCATCTGTTTCAATGGGTATGGGACCAGGTCCAATCTTGGTCCATTGCCATGCGGACTCATCTCCTTTGTAGGAGGACATAACATGCCTGTGATGACCCCAGTATTCCAAGTCACTGCTCTGACTGTAAAAGATATCGCCAAAAGGTGTATGTCCCGTATCACTTGGCCTGCTAAGCATTGCGTACTTACCGTTTATTTTTCTGGGAAATAGCACTCCGTTGCGGTTATAAGGCAGGAAGGCATTCTCCAGCTGATAAAAGGTTTTAAAATCAAATGTATATCCTACGCCTATGGTTGGTCCGTGATAACCATTGCACCAGGTAATATAATAACGGTCTTCGATAAAGCAAACCCTGGGGTCATAACGGTATTCCCTCTTTAATATTTCCTGATCTTCTCCCAGAAAGGTGACAGGCTCCTCATTAATATTCCATTTGATTCCATCCTCACTAAAGCCTGCATAAATATCCATACTAACTGCCCTGCTATCACATCGGAATACCCCTGCAAAGCCTTCTTTATAGGGAACTACAGCACTGTTAAAGATACTGTTGGAACTTTTTATGGCGTCCCTTTGTATAATAGGATTATTGTGATATCGCCAAACTGGTTTTTTATACCCCTCGGGTTTATCCTGCCAAGGAATGGTCGGCAGGGAATTTCCAATAATTTTACTCATATATTATCCTCCTATTTCTATTTATTGCTGTATCAGTTTCAGCATAAGCTCCACACTTCCGACATTATATCCTGCACAGGCATAAATACCGGAAAGCCCCTTTTTCAGCAGGATAAGGACAGGCAGCTTATCCGTATCCACCTGCATGAGTGCGGCGGCCTTTTCACAGCACATATCTTTGTCATAATAAACTTCAATTTCTGGGAGATTCTCCAGCACCTTTTGAAAGGTTACATTGCCTAATTCCCCCTGTTCCCGAAGGACCATAATCATTCTGGCAGCAGTTTCTTTCCAATGAGATACGGAAGCCAGAATTTCATTTAATACATGTTCGGTAGGCTCTTCCCCTACCCCAAGAAAAGCCAGAACCGTAAATTCTTCTGCCGCAAGCTCAGAGAGCCGATATTCTTTTCCGGAACTATCTTGTAACGAAAAATCCTTCAGGCGGTAATTGACTAAAACATCCTCTGTCTTGTTTTCCCAAAGTTCCATTTCAATAGATTTAGGTTTTCCCTCTTCAAGACGGAAGACCCTTTTGGAGGTATGCTGGTCACCGTTTGGCATACGCACTGAGGTAACAAGACGGTAAATTCCAGGCTCCAGTAAGAGCTCCAGGGTGTTATTTTCAAAGGACCTGCCCTCATAGTTTAATGTATCAAAACCGGTTCCCTTAAACTTTCCGATGGTCCAGGTCTGGAAATAATTCCATTTGCTTCCCTCCTTTACCTTTAAGACAAGGGATGCAGTTTTCTCTTCTTCCCTGAAATCCATAGGAGCGGTAAAGATACCCTCTTTTAAATATTCCGGTACCTGCATGATGGGATTTAATCTGGCCGGAATGTTAAAGCTTCTGCAAATTGCCACAAAGAGGATTTTCTGTGCCAGGGGATTACCCTGCTTTATCTTCAGGCACCCGATAGGTGTTGCGCAGATTGTTCTATAATCCACTTCCACATCGTAGTGAATGGTATTCTTAATATACTTCCAGATTTGTTCCGGATCTTTCTCAAAACTTTCTTTTTTTTCTCTGAAATAACTGCGGATAAAGCTTCGGTAAGGTGTCAGCTCTTCTTTGGATACCCTCGGACTAAGCAGATATTTTTCATAAACCTCATCTGTTAAACTGCCTTGTTCGCAAACTAAATGATCTTCCAGAATGTCCGCTTTCAAGTCTTTATAATCTTTTACTGACAGACAGTGGAGCATCCGCCTTCTGTCAGGATTTTCATCTTTTGTTAAAAAAGCACGTATTTCACTGATATTTTCTCCTGCTGTTTGAAATATACCTGTTTCCTCCGAATATACAGATTCCAGCTCTTCGTCATAGCAGGCTGCAAAACGCTGTTCCCGTATCTTATTGGCATCTCTTAAACGCTTTTCCCTCTGTTCCCTTTGTTCTTTTGTTTCCTGAACCGGATGCAGCGGATACTCTGTAGGAGCACAAAACTCCTCCTGTTCCCAGTTATCCGTTACCCAGTCAGTTTTTTCTGCACAGCACTCCAATAGTAACTCCGCTTTTGTGCTTGCTTTTAAAGAGACTTTCTTTTCCCCAAAACTCTCTCCCTTCCAAGCTCTTACACGGACATCTCCAAGTCCCACAACGACCTTAGCTTCTCCGTTATGGTCTGTTGTCAGAGTAACTGCCGGAAAATATTCTGCCATATTCAGAATCTCTACCGCTACAAAAGCACCCTCAATTGATTGACCCAATTGATCTTTCACCACTACGGTAAGTATATCTGTTTTTGCATAGAAGGACGTATTATTGTAATAGGTAAGTAAATTTTCTTGTACCATATATTCTTTTGAGGGATTTATCATATAATCAGAAAATGTACGGCTGTGAATTAGAATGGCACGGTTCGCCGGAGCCGTAAACCACCCCTTATTCAATACCTCTTCCGGCTCACAAGCCCCAAGAAAATACCATTTGTCCTGAAGATACACTTCCACCCAGGCATGATTATCATCACAATGGGCCCACCTCGGTGTATAGACCTGACGGGCAGGTATCCCGACACTTCGATATGCCGTAACCGCAAAAGTAGATTCTTCACCGCAGCGGCCCCTACCGCAGCGATACATTGTCATAGGAGAAACGGTACGTTCGTCCGTTGCTTCATACACTGCGTTCTCCGCACACCAATAATTTATCTCAATGACAGCTTCCTTAAGGCTCAATCCTTGTATTCTTTCTTTCAGCTGCTCATAAAAGAATTCTCTGCAGTCACTGATATCTTCTGTATTAATACGGTAATAAAGCACATGATGTACAAAGATATCTTCTGCAAGCTCCCTGCACCACTCAACGTTCCTGCGAAGCCATAAGGAATGCCGTACATACTTTAAAAAGACTTGGAAATCATATTCTCCTGCATCCCGAACCGGCATCGTTCCATAGAGAAAACGCATCAAAACCGCCTCTTCCTCCGTACATCCCCCTAAAGCTTCTTCAATTTCTTCCCACAGGGAGCCGTAATATTTCTTTCTTCCCTGATATTTATCCAAAGCATATTCCTGCAAATGTATTGAAAACATTCTCTGCGTGCCTTCCTTCCCTTTACTTCCTCAAACTTTATTTACACTTCCAGTTTATATACTCTGGCAATGGGTGCTGCAGTACTATCAACAGGCACCTTTACTATTATACCGCCATCCCTGCCGGTAAATAAAACTTTCTCTGCCGAATCTAACATAGTCACATTCTTTACTTTTCCTGCATAGGGAATCCATACCTCCTCCGGAATATTCGTTTCATCTTCCTGAAACATCTCCAGAGCATAGACATATTCTCCTTTTCTGGTAAAGGCAATATTCTTACTTTTATAGGGTTCGCAGACTCTTGTTCCATAGATAGCTTCACCAAATACTTTCAGCCAGGCTCCCACTCCACGCAATGATTCCACCGCTCCTTTCGGGAGGCGTCCATCAGGCTGCGGACCAACATTAATTGCAAGATTACCGCCCTTTGCTACAATATCTATCAGCAGGTGAATTACCTCTCTGGGGGATTTGTATGTATCTTCATAAGCAAAGGAAAAAGACGTCCCAAGGGTAATGCAGCTTTCCCAGGGTACTCCTAACGGCTTTTCGGGTACACATTGTTCCGGGGTAATATAATTTTCATATGGGCCGCCGACAGTTCTGTCCGCACACAACATTCCGGGCTGCCAGGTTCTGATTTCATCGATTATTTTACCAAGCCGGATATCCTGTCCATTCTGCTCACATACCCATCCTGCATCAAACCACATAATGTCCAATTTTCCATATCGGCTGGCCAGCTCCTTTATCTGATTCCCGGTAAACTGGGTAAATTTCTCCCATTCCTCAGGACACTCTGCAGGGGAATAAGAAGGCCCCCTCCACATATAATCCCCCCTGGGATAGTCTTTTGCCCAGTAATGATCAATATGCCAGTCCGCCTTAGAAAAATAGGCAGCTATTCCGATTCCCCTTTTTCGGAACGCTTCAAACAAGTGCCCGCATATATCGGCATGTTTATTGGTATGATAAGGGCAGTCCTCCCCGGTAATCTTATAACCGGAATATTGGGTATCCCACATACAAAAGCCATCATGGTGCTTTGTAGTAAATACCAAGTAACGAATACCGGCTTCCTCTGCAATATCTGCCCACTTTTCCGGTTCAAAGCGGATAGGGTTAAAGGTTTTATTCAGGTCAAAATACTGTTTCTTGAATTCCTTTCCAGTGACTTCCCAGTCAATTCCTGTTCTGGACCATTCTGCGTCTGCATCCGATAAAGCCCAGGATTCTACAATTCCAAGCTGGGAATAAGGCCCCCAATGCATCATCAGAGCCAGCTTCTGGTCCTGAAACCACTCCAGTTTCTCAAGCACCTTTGCATCTGTCGGCCATACGTAATCATCAGCAGCACTGTAATTGTGTACACCTTGTTCTATCTTCTCTTCCTCTTTCAGAGACCGTGCTTCCATCTTATCTGTCTGTGTTATTTCTGCTCCGTCCATTTCCTTAGGAACAACTGTTATGCTGTTATCCATATCCGCTGCCTCAACCTTCCTTTCTCCTTTAACTCCATTATATTCGTGTTACAGACTATTTTAAACAAGAAGGGCTGCTGCAAATGAGTACCTGCTTTTGCAACAGCCCCTTATTAGTACCGCTTCCCTGGCAGAATCAGCACCTGTGTCGCAAGACTCAGACTTTTATTCCGCTATTGTATCGATTCCGCGCATTTTAACCCAGTCTTCCAATCCTAAAGCCTTAAGACCGTCCACATATGCCTGCCACTGTGCATCATCATTAATATCCTGCTCTCCTGTTACAAACAATGCCTGCTGCTGGTTAAAATAATCTGTAAGAGCAGTACTGATATCAGAATATCTGTCAATGTCATCAAGAGCAATCCAGTTAGAAGGAATAACCGCTTTTGTCAGGTTGGGCTCATAAGTAGTCTCCATAGCCTTTTTCTCATCGTACAAAGGACTGTCTTCAATAAACTTAAATCCTACAGGCATATACTTAGGAAGAGACTGAGGCCACAAATTGCTCCAGCTGACTGCTTCCTGCTGGTCTTCCGGAAGGGTAGATGTATCAATGGCACGGTATCCGTCGCCCTCTTTAAAGGTAACTACACCAACTGGACCTCTGCTGCAACCGATTCCGTTTTCCAGTGCAAATGCGTTATCAAACCAACGGCAGATAATTTCAGGGTTCTTTGCTTTATCGGTAATAACTGCCTGTGTTCTGTATACGCTGAATCCATTAGTATCTCTAAGCCAGATACCGCCTTTGTCTGTATTCAGCACAGGCATAGCATCGAATTCGCTCTTTTCTGCTGTCTGTACAATGCCTGAGAATTCATTGCTGCCGTAAGCAATTGAAACACCATACAGATCCTTGTTTCCTTTACCTGCCCAGGTAGAGCTGTCTTGTGTGTAAAGTTCGGTATCTATCAGTCCCTCTTTATAGAGACCGTTAAACCAGCTTAAGAATTTTCTGTAGGCATCACTGACACCGCCGTAAACTGCTTTATCACCTTGAATTGCAACACCATATTTATCCATAGGCATGCCAAACCAGCCTGCCATAGCTTCGATATGTTTATTGTTGGGATCTGTAGAGAACGGAATTTCATCGTTGGCGTCACCATTGCCATTGGCATCCTTTTCCTTGAAGGCCTTTAATACTGCTTCGAACTCATCGGTATTTTTAGGCATTTCCATTCCGACACTCTTTAACCATCTGCTGTTAATATAAGGTGAATATCCTACGGTAGTGTCCCCGCACACATAAGGAATTGTATAGATATGTCCGTCAGGTGCCGTCATCTTTTCTCTCACACCCGGTAAATCCAGAATTGCGGAGATATTGGGGCAATATTTTTCAAAATAGTCTTCCAGCGGAATAAATATTCCCTGCTTAACCCCATAAGTTAAAATCATACTGTCATTTAAAGTCCAGCCTCCGATAACATCTGCGTAATCACCGGAATTTAAATCCAGATTCAGTCTTTCCGTAGCAGTTTCATAGGGAAAAATTTTCAGGGTTACATCCACATTGGTTTGCTTTTTAAATTCATCCATCATATAGAATTTTCCGGTTTCGCTGGAATCATCCACAAAGATGGAAAAGCCGTAAGCACCTGGGTCAACCAGGGGAAGGCCCTCTTTGTTCATCAGACCGTTTACCTTCCCATTTTCATCGGTGGTATCCGCTGAAGTATCCGGTACTGACGCTTTCGTGCTGTCCGTTTCCTTGTTCCCTTTGCCGCCGCAGCCTGCAAGTGCTGTTATGCACATAACCAGAACCAGTACCAGCGCAATTGCTTTTCTTTTCATGATAATTTCCTCCTCTTTCTATTTATTTATACACCGGTTTTTTATTAATACCGGTAAATAAACGGTTCCTCTCAGCCTTTTACAGAGCCAATCATCACTCCCTTAACAAAATGTTTCTGGATAAAGGGATAGAGAACCAACACCGGAATGCTGCTGATAATAATCAGGGAATATTTCATAACATCAATTAATTGCTGTTTTTCTCGAAGTGCTTCTCTGGCAGCTTTTGTGGTCGCTGTCTGAGACAGAGCCGTCTCATTGGTAATCAGAATATTGCGTAATACAAGCTGTAGCGGATAATGATCCTTATCTGAGATGTATACCAGGGCAGAGAAATAAGAATTCCAATGTCCTACCCCATAGTACAGTACCAGAATAGCAATGATAGCTTTTGACAGCGGAAGTGCAATTTTAAAGAAAAACTTCCCCTGGGAGCAGCCATCAATCTCGGCTGCCTCATACAATTCTTCTGAAATGTTGGACTTAAAGAAGGTTCTGGCTACAATCATGTTATATACACTCAAACAGCCCGGAAGGATCAGTGCCCACATAG